>NZ_JBEYZY010000012.1:204632-251653 GCF_040646295.1 Streptomyces sp. NPDC046197
ACCACCGCCCGCCCGGCCGCCACTCCTCCACCCCCTCTCTCGTCACCGTCCGTACAAGGAAACGGAGAACAACGATGAGCACCGATGCCCGGCCGACGGCGCGACGGCGCTGCGACGGCCCGGACACCGGCCCGGCGTCCCGGCGCGCGGCACTGCCGCCCACCCCGCGGCGGAACCGCACGGGCTTGTCCGAAGTCGGCCCGCGTCGCCGGTACCTGGGTGGCCGGCGGCGCCCGATCCTGTCGGCCCGACCCGGGGACGTCGTCCCCTCCGTGGGCCGTTGACCGCCCCGGTACCGGGCTCGGCCCGAGCACCCGGACCCGCCCCGGACGCTCCCGCGCTGGCCGAACGGGCGGTGGAGCTTCCCGCTCAGGCATGGGACGCCCTGGTGGGAGCGGACGACTTCTACCTGACCTCCCGTTGGCTGCGGGTCATCGAGGAGACCTCCGGAGCCGCCATGGGCTACCTCACGGCGGGGCCGCCACACCTTCCCCGCGCTGCCCTCGCGACCGCCCACGCACAGACGTCCGCGCCCTGGCTCTCCGGTCGCCCCGACACCCTTCTGCAACGCTGCGTCAAAGAGGAGCAGCCCGGCGCGGCCGAGTTCGCGGCCACCCTGACCGGCGACGCCACCGAGGCGCTCATGCCCGCCCTGGTCTGCGGCGGACGCCATCTGGGCCGCAACCGCGTACTGGTTCCGGCGGGCCACGTCGGGGAGCAGGACGCGGCCCGTCTGGTGCGCGCGGCCGAGGACCGTGCCCGCACGCTCGGCGCGCGCAGCGTCGCCTTCCTGTACGTCGACGAACGTGACACCGCGCTGCGGGAGCTGCTGGCGACCCGCGGCTACCGCTGCTTCCGGTCCGGCCGGTACAGCTGGCTCCCGCTGCCCGAGGGCGGGCTGGACGGCTATCTGGCGACACTGTCGGGTCATCGGCGCCGCCGCATCCTGGCCGAGCGCAGGCAACTGCGGGCCGTCGACGTCCGGGTGGAGATCGAGCCGCTGCACAGCGGGTCCATTGCGCGGTTGGCCGCGCTGGAGGCGGAACTGCTGACCAAGTACGGCATGCGCTGGCTGCCGCGGCAGTCCGAGGAGATCTTCGGCCAGGTGCTGACCCACGTCGGTGAGCACGCCCAGGTCTCCGTCGCCCGCCGGGACGGCGACGTACTCGGCTTCGCCCTGCTGCTGCGCCACCGGGACCAGTGGTTCGCCCACCGCGCCGGGTTCGACTACGAGGCCCAGGGCAACCTCCCGGTCTACTTCGAGACCCTGTTCTACCGTCCGGCCGAACTCGCGGCGGAGTTCGGGGTGACCGCCGTCCACTACGGGACCGGCAGCGTCGCGGCCAAGCAGTCACGCGGCTGCGCGGCGGTGGACCAGCACGCTTTCGTCCTGCCACTCGAGGACACACCCGCGCAGGCGGGGCCGCGGTCGCAGGGGGCAGGCGGATGAGCCGCGCGGACGGGCGGCGGGCCGGCACTTCGGCCGCCGCGCGGACGCCGTCGGCGCCGGTACGCCGGATGTGGCTGCCGCGTGGGCGCGGTGTCGGCTGGTTCGCGACCGCCGGGCTGGTCAACGCGCTCGGCACCGGCTTCTTCTACCCCTACCAACTGCTGTTCTTCCCGGCCGTCACCGGGCTGCCGCTCACCACCGTCGGCACCTGTCTGACACTGGCCGTACTCGCCGTGCTGCCGCTGGTCTTCCAGACCGGCCGCCTGGTCGACCGCTTCGGCACCCGCCCCGTCCTGGTCGCGGCCGCACTGCTGCGCGCCGGAGCGTTCGTCGGCTACCTGCAGGTGCATGACGCGGTGACCTTCACCGCGCTGGCGATGCTCGTCGCGCTGTGCCAGCGCGCCGAACAGACGTCGATGCCCGTCCTGGCTGCCGGCGTGGCGCCCGAGGAGCAGGTCGGCCGCTGGCTCGCGCTCACCAAGGTGACCTTCAACGCGGGCATCGGCCTGGGCGGACTGGCCGCGGGAGCCGTGCTGGCCGGGGTGCACAGCCGCACCGGGTTCGTCGCCGTCGGCCTGGTCAACGCGGCCAGCTTCGCCGTCACCACGCTGCTCTACCTCCCGCTGCCCACATCCCGCAGGGCCGGGGGCCACACGCGGCAGGCCCGCCGCGGACGTCCCTGGCGCGACCGCCTCTTCCTGCGCGCGGTGGTGGCCAACTTCGTCCTGCTCACCGTCATCGTCTCCGTCGAGGCGGCCCTGCCCGTCTACCTCACCGTCACCCTGCACGCCCGGTCCTGGCTGATCGGAGTGCTCTTCGCTGTCAACACCACAATGATCGTGCTGCTGCAACTACCGGTCGCGGCCCGGATCCAGGGACGTTCCCCGCTCCCGGTGATCGCCGTCGGTGTCGCGCTGCACACCGCGCTGCTGGTCGCCCTCGGTATCGCGGGACACCTGCCACGCGGACCCCAACTGGCCCTCCTCATAGCCGGCATGGCGGTCTACACCTTCGGTGAACTGCTGGCGACGCAGTGCCTCGCCGTTGTCATCCTCGCCCTGTCTCCCCAGTCCGAACGCGGCGCCTACCAGGCGTTCAACCAGGTCCTCGCGGGTTCGTCCCTCGCCCTGGTGCCGGCCCTCGCCGCGTTCTTCCTCGCCCATGCCCCGCAGGCGCTGTGGTGGGTGCTCACCGCGGTGACCGTGTTCGTGGCCGCCGACATGCTCACGCTCCACCGCCGCAGCGGAGCGGCGATCAACCAGGCCCTCACCTGACCGGAAGGCGACAACGTGACCGACGAGCGGTTCAACGCGGCCTGCGCCCGGGTCGTCCGGCCCTCGACCCGCCAAGGCGGCGTCCTGCGCCTGGTGACCTCGGCGGACGTCGACTCCCTCGACCCCGCCCGCACCTACTACGTGTGGTGCTGGCTGCTGCAGCGCGCCCTCCAGCGCACCGTGATGGCCTTCGCCGCCGCCCCCGGGCCCGAGGGCCGCCGCGCGGTCCCCGATCTCGCCCTGGCGCCCGGCCGTCCCGGCGACGGCGGCCGTACCTGGACCTACCGGCTGCGCCGCGGCGTGCGCTTCGAGGACGGCACTCCCGTCACCGCCCGCGAGGTCAAGTACGCCGTCCAGCGTGCCTTCGCCCAGGACGTCCTCCCCGGCGGACCCACGTACCTGGTGAGCCTGCTCGACGACCCCGCCGAACCGTACCCGGGCCCGTACCGCGACACCCATCCGGAACGGCTCGGTCTGCGCGCCGTCGAGACGCCCGACCCCTACACCCTCGTCTTCCGGCTGCAACGGCCCTTCGCCGACTTCGACTACCTCATGGCCCAGCCAGGCACGGCCCCCGTGCCACCTCAGGCCGACACCGGCCCCGGCTACGGTCGCCGCCCACTGGCCAGCGGTCCCTACCGGATCGCCGACCACCAGCCGGGCAAACGTCTGCTGCTCGTGCGCAATCCGGCCTGGGACCGGGCCACCGACCCGATCCGCGCCGCGCTGCCCGACACCCTCGACGTGACCATCGGGGTGCCGCCGCACGAGGTCGACGACCGGGTTCTGTCCGGCGAGTTCGACATCAACCTCGAAGGACGCGGCGTCCAGCTCGCGGCCCAGCAGCGCATCGCAGGCGATCCCGCACTGCTCGCCCGCTGCGACAACCCGGTCACCAACTTCCTGCAGTACATCGCGATCCAGCCGCAGGTCCCACCGTTCGACAACATCCACTGCCGCCGCGCCGTGCACTACGCCGCCGACCGCAAGGCACTGCTGGAGGCCCGCGGCGGCACGCTCGGCGGTGAGCAGGCGACCGGCCTCCTCGTCCCCGGCATGCCCGGCCACCGCCCCCACCGCAGGTACGGTGCGGGATCCGACGGGCACGGCGACCTCGACCTCGCACGCAAGGAGCTGGCAGCCGCCGGACTGCCCGACGGCTTCGACACCGTCATCGCCACCCAGCGCGGCAAGTTCCGCGTGGTCGCCGACACGCTCGCGGCCTCGCTGTCCCGCGTCGGCATCCGCGCCCGGGTGGCCGAACTGGACGTGGCCAGTTACTACCGCACCGGGCTCGGTCTGCCCGCCACCGTCCGGGCCCAGGGCCTGGGGCTGGCCGTCACCGACTGGGGGGCCGACTACCCCACCCCCTACGGATTTCTCGCCCCCCTCGTGGACGGACGCATGATCAAACGCGAAGGCGGCAACCACAACTTCGCCGAACTCGACGACCCGCGCGTCAACGCACTGATCGACGCCGCCCAGGAGTCCACCGACCCCGAGACCGTGTCCGACCTGTGGGCCCGGATCGACGACGCGGTCATGGAACACGCCGTGATCCTGCCGATGGTCTACGACCGCACGCTGCACATCCGCAACCCCCGGGTGACCAATGTCTTCGTCCACCCGGCGTTCGGCCTCTACGACATCCAGGCGATGGGAGTTGCCCCGTGACCCAGTCCGAGCCCGGCGGTACCGTCGGCGGCTTCAACGCCGCGCTGACCTCCACCGTGAACCCCGCCCGGGAAACCGGCGGAACCCTCAGGTTCGCCCGTACCTCCGGCTTCGACTCCCTCGACGCGGGCAACACCTACTACGCCTTCGCCTGGAACTTCCTTCGGCTGTACGGCCGCAGCCTGGTCACCTTCGACCTCGCACCCGGCCGCGCAGGCCAGCGCCTGGTCCCCGACCTCGCGCAGACGCTCGGCGTCACCGACGACGGCGGCCGCACCTGGACCTACCGGCTGCGCCGCGACGTGCGCTTCGAGGACGGCACTCCCGTCACCGCCTATGACGTACGCCACGCGATCGAGCGCAGCAACTTCCGGCCCGACGTCCTCGGCAAGGGGCCGACCTATTTCCACCACCACCTGCGGACCATCGACGCCGTCACGACGCCGGACCCGTACACCCTGGTGTTCCGGCCGGCGGAGCCCTTCGCCGCCTTCGACCACCTGGCCACCCTGCCCAGCACCGTCCCCGTTCCGCGCCACCGCGACACCGGTGCCGACTACCACCTCCGCCCCGTCGCGACGGGCCCCTACCGGGTCGCCGACTACGTCCCCGGCGAACGGCTCGTGCTGCTCCCCAACCCCTGCTGGGACCCGGCCACCGATCCGGTCCGCTCCCGGCGAGCGGCACGCATCGAGGTCGCCCTCGGCGTCGACGGCCAGACCGTCGACGACCTGCTGCTGTCCGGCGAGACCGACATCGACCTGGCCGGGGTGGGCGTGCAGCCCGCCACCCTGGAGAAGATCATGGCCGACCCGGTGCTGCGCGGCCGGGCCGACAACCCCCACATGGGGTTCACCTGGATGTACGCCATCAACCCCAACGTCCAGCCGTTCGACAACATCCATTGCCGCCGCGCCGTGCAGTACGGCACCGACAAGGCCGCCATGCAGCAGGCCTACGGGGGTCCCCTGGCCGGCGACATCGCGGGCACCGTCCTGCCCCCCACCCTCGCGGGTCACGAGCCCTCCGACCGCTACCCGTGCGGTCCGGACCACCACGGCGACTTCGCCCGGGCCCGCGCCGAACTGGCGGCCGCCGGGCGCCCGGACGGCTTCCGCACCCGCATCGCGGCGCGGGTCGACCGGCTCAAGGAGTACGCCGCCGCCCAGGCACTGAGCACGTCCCTGGCCCGCGTCGGCATCGATGCGGAGGTCGTGCCCTTCCAGTCCGGCGACTACTTCGAGAAGTACGCGGGAGTCCCCGCCTACGTGCACGAACAGGGCCTGGGCATCATCATGTTCGGCTGGGGAGCGGACTTCCCCGACGGCTTCGGCTTCTTCGACCAGATCCTCCACGGCCGCTCGATCAAGCAGTCCGGCAACCACAACTTCGCCGAACTCGACCTGCCCGAGATCAACGCCCTCCTGGAATCCGGAGCGCGTACCACCGACGGCGAGGCCCGTACCCGCACCTGGACCGCGGTCGACCGCGCCGTCATGGAGACCGCGACGATCTGCCCCTACCTGCACGCGCGTTCCCTGCTCTACCGAGGGCCCCGGGCAACACACGCACACGTCAGCGGCGCCTACGGCATGTACGACTACGCGGCTCTGGGAGCCCTTCCGGAACCCGCGGCCCCGAAGGACCGGCCGGTACCCGGACGACCGCGGCCTACCGGGCCGTCACTATGACGTAACCCTGCTTCTTCACACGGCCGTGATGGGCTGAAATGACCACCGGGTAGCGGCCCGGCCGGACATCGGCACGGATGGTCGCCGTGTTGAAGTAGCGCGGGTCGTCGCCGTCCCCGGACTTGCTGTCGTCCCGGTGGAGGCGCAGGACGTGGGTGAACGCGGGGGAGGAGGCGGTCAGCCGGGTCTCCTCGCCCGGGTCGGGGTGGACGTCGTGCCACATGACACCGACCTGCCCTCCGGCGCGAACCCGGAGGACGTGCCCGTGAGAGCTGTCGGCGTAGCCGATGCGCGGGTCGTAGAGGGCGGGGCCGTACGCCTTGCCGAGGTAGTCGGGGTCTCCCGGGCGGGACGCGCGGACGTTCAGATGCTTCCTTGCGATGTGGTGGCCCTGCGGACCGTACAGGTCGAAGGTGTACGTGCCGTCCGCCAGGCCGGGGCGCAGCGCCGGCTGGGCCAGGAACGCCCGGGGGTTGTAGAAGTCGTACTGTGCGTCGTGGACGAGACGCGCGGGCCGGGGCAGCGCCGCGGACCGCACCGTGAAGTCGGTGCCCCGCTCGCCGGGGTACAGGTCGTCGAAGTTCAGCCACACCGGCTCTCCGGGGCGGGCCACGTCCGACGACACGGTGAAGGACGGTCGTTTGGAACGTACGACCTGGATCCTGTCGTGCGCCACGACGTGTCCTGCGACGGTGACCGAGAGCGGGAACGAGCCGGGCTTGTCCGTCATCGCCAGGGGCGCCACGGCCTCGTAGGCGCCGGAGTCCCGCTGCCAGCGCAGCCGCACCGGCGCGCTGAACGCCGCCGACTGGGCGGTCACCGCGTCATGCCCCAGGGACTGGCCGACGCCGTACAGGAGGATGGAGACGAGCTGCCCGGGGCGGGCTCCGAGCTGTCCGTTCAGGATCAGCTGGGGCTTGGCGGGCGCGGGGCCGGCGGTGCTCGTGGTGGTGGGTGTGCTCGTGGCCTTGTGCCCGGACGTGCTCGGGCTCGGCGCGGCTCCGGGCGTTTTCGCCGAGGTGGAGCACCCACACAGCACGAGTCCGGCCACCGCCACGCTCAGAGGCCTGGACCAATTCATCGTAATCCCCCAGTTGTTGGTCATACCTAAAGATGCCGGGACGGGGGCATTGGTTGTCTGCGGGGCAGCGGGAGATGACGGGCCGGGTCGGTTCACACGCCCGGAGCCGTCGACATGGAGCACCAACGGTCACCGAATGCGACCTGATCCTACACAGGGTCACTGGCGTCGCTCGGACTCCCCCTCCTCGGGGAATCGGACCGGCGTGCGCGGACGTTCTACCACCATGACCGAACAATCCGGAAAGCGGGGTTTCTCCGCTGCGGACCGTGACCTTCTGCGCGAGCTCCTGGAACGCGACCGCATCTCCACGCTGGCGCAGATCGCGGCGCTGGGCCGGGAGTACGACGGGATCGTGGCGGCGAACGCGCTTGTCGCGGTCGACGACGAGCACGACCCGGAGGGGTCGAGCACGGCCTTCGAGCGCGCACACGTCGGCGCCCTGCTGGCGCAGACGCGTGAGCACCTGGCCGACCTCGACCGGGCACTGGAGCGCTGGGAACGGGGTGACTACGGGCAGTGCACGGTGTGTGGTGAGCCGATCCCGAGCGAGCGCCTCGAAGTCCGCCCGGCGGCGACCACGTGCGTGCGCTGCGCCTCGGCGACGTCCCGTCGAACGTGACCGATCAGGCCCGGCGAGTTTCAACAACGCTCGTGATCAATACGTCCGGTATCCGCTAGTATCCGCTGCCCGAGGACGAGGTGCCGCCTCCGCCCGCACCGCCGACGTTGATCTCCGTCTTCATCCCCAGGGACTTGTGACTGTCCACCGGGCAGTACAGCTCGTAGGAGCCGTTCTTGAGCGTGACCTTGAGCTGCGCCGACTGGCCCGGCTGAAGGGCGTGGGGCAGCCGTGCCTCGGTGCCCTTGCCCTCGATCTCCAGCGAGTGCAGAGTGTGACCGTCGTTCTTCACGGCGAAGGTGTAGGCGCCGGCCTTGAACGTCTTCGACGACAGAGCCAGCTGGTACTCGGTCATCTTCACGGTCACGGTCTGGCCTCCCTTCGACGAAGTGGACGCCGCCGCCCCGCCGGTGCCGCTCGAGGCCGGGTTTCCGCACGCCGTGAGCACGGCGGCCAACGCCACCGCGCCCGCTCCCACCATCGCCCCGCCACGACTGAACCTTCGACTCATGGCCGGTCCTCCTCGCCGCATCGCCCCACTCACGAATACGGCCCAGGACGGGCGATGGATTGCCTCAGCGCCCTGCCGAAGTCCGCAGCTCGTCCACCGGCCAGGGGTCGCCCTGGATCCGTGCGTGCAGATGCTCGTCGTGCCAGCCGTCGGCGTGCAGCAGCGCGCTGCGCATGGTCCCCTCCAGAGCGAACCCCGCCTTCTCGGCGACCCGGCACGAGGCGGTGTTGGCCACGGAATGCGTGATGCGCAGCCGGTGCAGGCCCAGCTCCTCCAGAGCCCACCGGCTCACCCGGACCGTCGCGTCGACCATGGCCCCGCTGCCGCGACCGCCGGGGAGCAACCAGTACACCAACTCGCCGCTGCCGCCCGCGAGGTCGATGTCACCGACGCCGATCATGCCCATGGGCCGCTGCTCCGTGAATCGGTGGATGGCCCATACGGCCGCCTCTTCACTCTGCCAGCGCCCGCGCCAGCGCGCGATCCGCGCCCGCGCCTCCTCGACGGACAGACGCCCTGGCCGGTTCCAGCGCTGGATGGCCGGATCGAGGCAGGAGTCCGCGAGCACCTGGGCATCCTCCGGTTCCCACGGCCGCAGGAGCAGGCCCGGTCCGCCGGCCGGCCGGAACACCGGCTGCTCATCCTGACTCATCCGCCCGGCAGGCACCACGGGAGGTATCGGAACGATCATCTGCGCAGGATGACAGATTCCCGCCGTGCGGCGCGGGGGGCGGGGGCGGTTCAGGGTGCGACGAACAGGGTGGGAAAGCGGGGCGCGAGCCAGGGCTTGCGTCCCCAGGTGAGCACCCGTCCCTGGGCGATGGACCGCCACGGACCGCGACGGCCCAGCGCTGTCAGGAGGAACGTGACGGGCTCGATGAGGATGGTGCAGTCCGAACGGTCCAAAGACCCCTGGGTCACGCCGACCGCGCCGTCGGCCACGAAGACACCGAACGCCGGGCCGCCCCGCAGCCGGATGGTGTACCTGGCCGTCAGGCCGGCCATGGCCGCCGGGTCGGCGACGCGGGGCATGACCGAGAGCAGGAACGGCATGCACAGCAGCACACGGTCGCGGTCGATCATGTGTGGGCGGCGCAGCGCGCGAGCGAGGTCGTAACCGTGGCCCAGCATGTGGGTGAGCAGGTAAGACGCGAGTACATCCCTGTTCATGGACCCGAGCGGCGTGACAAGTGCCCGGGCTGCGGCTTCGTCGGCCGGTGCCTGGGCCGCGGCGGCCAGGAACGCGTCGGCCTGCTCCACGATCATGGCTGCAAGCGGCTCCGCCCGGCGCTCGCCGAACGCGTCGAGGGCCTGTGCATTCGCCGCGGCCAGAGCCTGCGGTGTGCCGTCCCCGTACTGGCGTTCCTGCCCACGGGCAAGGTCGGCCATCAGCTCGTTGGCCAGCGCCAGATGGGCGGCCGCCTCGCCGACCGACCACTCGGAGTCCGGTACGGGAAAAGCAGTGTCGGGCAGGCCGTGCAACAACGCGGCGATGTCAGCGGCGGTTTCACCTATCGCCGGTCCCAGTCCCTCGGGCAGAACCCCGCTGATGTGCTCCTGCACCGTCGGATCCACGCCGCCCGCTCCCCTTCCGCGCCCGCGCCGATTGCGCGGGTGACCAGCGGTACCCAACCAGAATCGGAGGCGGACGCCAAGCCCTCCCGCACCCGCCGCCCCTTTCCGGCAGGCTTGGAGGTCCCGCGTCACGCGGCGGGGCTCGGCCGGAACCCGGGCCGCGGCCGCTGCGTTGCGGTGACCGTCAGGTGGCGGTGAGCACCAGTGCGGCCCGGTCGTCGACGGTGGCCGTGCCTGCGAACGCGATGACCGCGGCGGTCACGGACTCGAGGAGATCGGCTGCGGTGGGCAGCGGGGTGTCGACGGCGGCGACCGCGTCGGCCAGGCGCTCGTCGCCGAAGAACTCGCCGTCGGCCGAACGTGCCTCGGTGACGCCGTCGGTGACCAGGACAAGGCTGTCACCGGAGTACAGGTCGGTGCCGTACGGGCAGCATTCGGGGTGGGGGGCGATGCCCAGCAGGAGACCCGGCTGGGCGAGTTCTTCGACGGTGCCGCCGACCCGGCGGACGAGGGGCGGCACATGGCCTGCGCGGATCAGGTCGAGCGTGAGGCGGGAGCGGGTGTGCCGCAGCTCGCCGTAGGCGAGCGAGACGAACTGGTCCTCGTAGACGGCGCTCTCCAGCAGCGCGTCGTTGATGGCGGTGACCACTGCCGCCGGGTCGTTCAGGAGACGGGCGGCGGCGCGCGTGGTGTGCCGCACCATACCGGTGGTCGTCGCGGCCAGCGCTCCGCGTCCGGACACGTCGCCGATGATGAACGCCCACCGTTCGCCGGGCAGCGGAAAGACGTCGTAGAAGTCGCCGCCGACGTCGAGCCCTTCACCGGCCGGGTGGTAGGACGCCGCCAAGGTGGCGCCGGGAATCCTGGGCAGCCGGGGAGGCAGCAGGCCCGCCTGCAGATCGCGCGCCAGCTGGACGCGGTCGGTGAACTGGCGGGCGTTGTCCGCGCTCGAAGCGGCCCGGCGGGCGAGTTCCTCGGCGAGGGCGATCGTGTGGCCGTCCAGGGCAAGATCGGTGGCCAGGAGGGTCAGCGCTCCGAAGGTACGGCCCCGGGCGGTCAGCGGCACGCACACGTACCCGGTGACCCCCAGGTGGGCGCCGAGGCTTCCCCCGTGGGCGGTCTCGGTGGTGCCCGAGGCCAGTACGCGCGACACGGCCGGCTCCACCTGGTCGCGCACGGCGGGGGAGTCCAGGAGCTCCTGCCCGGCCGGGGAGGAGGCGGCCACGGCGACGCGCTGGGTGCGGCCGCCCTCGAACACATGGACGGCGCACAGCGGCGCCAGGGCCGGCACGGTCAGCCGGGCCATGCACTGCAGACAGTCGGAGTAGTGCGGTTCGCAGGTGATGGTGGTACTGGCTTCCAGCACGAAGGCCAGGTCGTCGTGGGCCGTCTTCTCGCGTTTCTGGGCAGACCGGCTCGCCTGTACCGTCCGGTCGCGTTCGATGGCCAGCGCGGCTATGCGGGCGAAGGCGGCGCTGAGCGCCAGGTCCGTCTCCTCGGGAGCCTTCGGGGTGCGGTGGTACATCGCGAAGGTGCCCAGAAGACGGCCCTCCGCGTCCTGGATCGGCGTGGACCAGCACGCCGCCACCCCGGCCCGCCGGGCCATGTCGCGGTAGTGCGTCCAGACCGGGTCGGTGGCGATGTCGGTGACGATCACCGGTTCACACCGGTAGGCGGCCGTACCGCATGAGCCGACGCCCTCGCCGATGGGTAGCCCGTCGACCGCCTCGTTGTAGAAATGGGGCAGACTCGGGGCGGTGCCGTGCCGGAGATGCCGTCCGTCGGCATCGGCCAGCAGCACCGAGACGATCAGGTCCGGGGAGAGCTCCTCGATGGCCCTGGCCATGCCGTACAGGATGTCGTCCAGCGGTGCGTCACGCGCGATCTGCTCCAGCAGCGCGCGCTGCTCGGCGGCCAGGAGATGCGCGTGGTGGTACGCGGTGGTCTCGACCGCGATGACCACGACCCCGTCCACCTGGCCGGCCGCGTCGCGGCGGGGCTCGTAGGTGAAGTCGAAGAATCCCTCCCGCTGCCTGCCCGGACCGCCGAGCAACACCCGTCGGTCCCGGGCCCGGTAGGCGCTGCCGGTGTGGTACACCGTGTCGAGCCAGTCGAGGACGCCCTGGGCGGCCAGCTCCGGGATCAGCTCACCGAGCGGCTTGCCCAGGTGTACCCGGTCGGTTCCGACGGCGTCGAAGAACGCCGAGTTCGCCGCCTGCAGCAGGTGTTCGGGGCCGCTCAGCGCAGCGAAGATGGCCGGGGCCTGCCGGAACAGGCTCTCGTACTCCTCGTTCCGCCGGTCGGCGGAGAGGGAAGGGGCCGCGCCCGGGCTGTGATGATCGAAATGTCTGGGCATGACAGGCCGCCTCTCCTGCCTCCCGTTCGCCGTGCGTTGCGACTCCACTGTGACACACGTCTCCGTCATTCCAAGCCAATCCGTTACAACGTGACTTTCTGGAATAAGTCATGAAAAGTGATGCCATCAAAAGACTTGACCGGTTTCAGCAAGTGGGTAGCCTCGTAGGAAGGACAAGAAAAACCGTCCCCAAGGCGGGGGATACGAGCCCGGCCCCCTCGGCAGGAGCGTGTGGTTCGAGCTCAGCACGGACGTGGACGACAGGGAGAGCCAGGCGGCATGACGGCCCGGGCATCCGAGGAAGAACCCATGGCGCTGGCCGCGGCACAGCTGCGCGAGGCGAGCATGCGAGTCACCGCCCCGCGCATGGCCATGCTGGTGGCCGTCGCCCACTCGCCCGGCCACCTGGACGCCGAAGCCCTGCGTGAGCGCGCCCAGCGCATCACCGGCCGCCTCTCCCTGCAGGCCACCTACAACGTGCTACGCGCTCTCACGGACGCCGGTCTGGTCCGCTGCACCCAGATTCCCGGCCACCCGGCTCGCTACGAGATCGAGCGCCACGACAACCACCATCACTTCGTGTGCCGCCGCTGCGCTGCCGTCCGTGATGTCGAGTGCATGATCGGTGCGGCTCCCTGCATGGAGCCGGGGCTGCCGGAGGAGTACGACACCCAGGAGGCGGCGGTGACCTTCTGGGGCCTGTGTCCCGGCTGCCGGACCGGGGCAGCCCCGGCGCCCTGACGGCGCCGACCGACCGCCGGACGATCACCGGCGATTGTCGCGATCACCCGTGTCGATGTCGTCCCGCTCGCCCTCCGCCTGGGACGGCTGGCTCCTGAGGACGTCCGGGTGCTCCTCCATCGCCGCGCGCTCGCTCACCTCGTCGCGCTCGCCTTCGGCCTGCGACGGCGTCTGTGAGTACCACATGTCGTAATCCGAGGCTCCGGATTTCATGACGGGCCTCCTTCGTCGCTCACTTCCATACTCCACTCCCACGGGCGGCACGGCGAGAGCGGTGGCCGGGACGAGAGCGGTGGCCGGGATCCGGTGCCGTCCCCGGCCGGCGAACGGCACACGGCCGGTCCCGTCGCCGGCGCCGGGCTCATTCCACCGGCCACGTGTGGGCCGGGGCGTTGAGGTGCATGTAGTCGATGTACAGCTGCGTCATCCGCCGCGCCGCCTCGTGACGGCCGGCATGGGCGGAGGCGTCGATGTGGTGGAACATCTCCTTCTGCCACAGCGCTCCGTTGCGGCCGGCCACACACCGCTGCTCGATGATGCCGAGCAGCGGCTCCCGCCAGGCCTCGTCCATGCCGGAGCGCTCCAGCCCCCGGTGCGCCAGCGGCAGCAGACGCCGCAGGACGAGTTCGGACGCCGGTACCTCGCCCACACCGGGCCAGTAGAGCCGTGCCTCGATGCCGTGCCGTGCCGCAGTGTGCAGGTTCTCCTCGGCGGCCGAGAAGGACATCCGGGACCACACCGGCCGGTCCTCCTCCGCCAGGGCACGGGTGAGCCCGTAGTAGAAGGCGCCGTTGGCGAGGGTGTCGGCCACGGTCGGACCCGCGGGCAGCACACGGTTCTCCACCCTCACATGCGGCTTGTCGTGGGCGATGGCGTAAACCGGCCGGTTCCAGCGGTAGATGGTGCCGTTGTGCAGGGTGAGCTCGGACAGCCCGGGGATGTCGCCGCGGTCCAGCATCTCCGCGGGGTCCTGCTCGTCGCACAGGGGCAGCAGCGCCGGGAAGTAGCGCAGGTTCTCCTCGAAGAGGTCGAAGACACTGTTGATCCACCGTTCTCCGAACCACACCCGGGGACGCACCCCCTGCACCTTGATCTCCTCCGGGCGGGTGTCGGTGGCCTGTTCGAACAGGGGGATCCGGGTCTCGTGCCACAGTTCCTTGCCGAACAGGAAGGGCGAATTCGCCGCCAGCGCCACCTGGACCCCCGCGATCGCCTGCGCCGCGTTCCAGTAGTCGGCGAATTCCTCCGGGGACACCTGGAGGTGGAACTGGGTGCTGGTGCACGCGGCCTCCGGAGTGATCGTGTCCGCGTAGGTCCGCAGCCGGTCGACGCCGTCGATCTCGATGCGCAGGTCCTCGCCCCGGGCCGCGAAGACCTGGTCGTTGAGCAGCCGGTAGCGCGGGTTCTCCGACAGCGCCCCCTCGCCGATCTCCTCCTCCCGCAGCGTGGGAAGGATGCCGATCATGATCAGGTGTACGCCGACCGACCTGGCGCGCTGCTCCGCGTGGTTCAGCGCGGCACGGATCTCGGACTCCCAGGCGTCGGGACCACCTTCCGTCAGACGACGGGGGGGAATGTTGATCTCAAGGTTGAACCGGCCCAGCTCGGTGGACCAGGCGGGATCAGCGATCGCCTCGAGCACGTCGCTGTTGCGCATCGCCGGCTCTGCCTCGTCGTCCACCAGGTTCAGTTCGATCTCCAGCCCCACCTGGGGCCGCTCGGACTCGAACCGTGACTCGCGCAGCATCTGCGCGAACGTGTCGAGGCACTTCTGCATCTTGATCCGGTACCGGCGGCGGTCCTCGCGGGTGAAGACCAGCGCCGGGACGTCCCGTCCCATCGGCCCTCCCGGCTTCCCCCCTCGGACACCTCTCCACCCCAGCGTCGCACCGCCGGGCGACGCTGACCAGGCGGGACGCGGGGGACTCCGCCGCGACCGCTCCGGCTCCGGCCGCCCACGGCGGGAGCCGCCGCCGACGCCCGCCCGGCCGACGTACCGCACGCACGACCCGAGCGCCGGGCTGCACCGCGAAACCGCCGGCTTCCCCTGGTCGTCGGGCTGTTGGAGGTGGTGCGTGGAGCCGGCCACCTGGTAGTGATGGGGCGTGCGCTTCGAGATGGTTCCCATGCCGCGGGCTGTTGAGGCCAGACCCCGCGACACCCGCGGCTACCCCGTTCCGGCAATCACTCCCTGGGAGGGCGAGCAGCCGCAGTTCGCCCTCACCGACTACCACCGCAGCGCCGAGTGCGCCCGCAAGCGGCTCTGCTCGGTGTGCAACGAGGCGATGCCGCAGGGACCGGTCTGGCGCGTGGTGGGGGCGGCCGAGAGCTCCGCGATCGGCGAGGCGCTGGCCGCCGGTCGCCCCTACCGCAATCTCGCGCCGACCCTGGAGGGGCCGGGGCACCGCGCGTGCATGCTCTACGCCTCGATGGTGTGCCCGTACCTGGCCCGTCCCAACGCGCGGCGCGGCCTGGCGGCGGCACAGCCGGACGAGATGACGGAGCATGTCGTCCGGGGCGCCGTCCGCGGGGCGATGGGCGCGGTGGTGGGATTCGGGGAGTACGAGTTCGCGATCACCAAGAGCCAGGTCATGTTCCGCTTCCTGGACGTGGTCGAGTTCCTCCCGCACGACACCGCCGACGCACACCTGGAGGAGCTGCGGGCCGAGCTCGCGCGGGCCGGGCGGTGACAACGCCACCAGGGTGAGCCCGGCGTCCCGACGGAGTCAGGGACGGTAGGCGGCCAGGCCGACTACGGAGGTGACCTTGGCCGGACGGCCCGAGCCGTTGGCCGGCATGGTCACGGTGCCCGCGGGGGTCCGCACCGCGAGGGTGGTGCCGTCAGGGGACCAGGCGGGCTCGGTGTAGTCGGTGGTGGCGTGCGGGGTGAGGTCCTTGACCCGGCGAGAGCTGAAGTCCTCCACCAGGACGTGGTCGTGGCCGGCGACGGAACGCACGAACACGACCTCCTCCTCGTTGGGCGACAGAGCCGGCTGCGAGCCCTTGGTCAGCGCATCGCCCTGCTGCCGGATGTAGTCGTCACGGATGTAGACTTCGCCGCTGTTGGTGTTCGCGTAGACCGAAGTGCCGTGTCGGCCCGCCGCGTTGGGCCACACATTGCCGGTCTTCGGCAGCGCCGGTACGCCCGGACCGGCCTCGCTCGCGAGAGACAGCGTCCGCGGAGTGCCGTGAACCGCGGTGGCGGCCACGTACTCCAGCCTGGACACGCCCTGGGCGCGGGCGGCGAAGATCAGGTTGTTCTTCGCGGGGATGCCGTACCGGGTGTCGGCCCTGGCCACCTGCCAGGTGGGGTGGGACCAGTTCTGGTTGCCGGGGTTCCTGGCGGCGACGACGCGATGGCTGCCGTCGGCGTTGGCGACGTCCAGGTTCCCCGCGCCGTCGATGAACGCGGCCTTGGCGCCGTTCGGGGACCAGGCGAGGTCCCTGACGGCCACCCCGAAGTCCACCCGGTGGCCGTTGACCCAGACGTACTTGGTGCCGTTGCTGATCGTCAGGGTTCCGTGCGAGCTGCCCTGCGCGGCCGGGGCGGCGGCGAGAGCGGAGCCGCCTCCGAGGAGCACTGCGGTGCCGGTGACGGCGGCGGCGAGAGCGATGGCGGCAGCGGTGCTGCGGATACGGGCGGACATGCCTGATTCCCCCAGGGGCGTCGACAGATGGTCATACTGCGGCGAGTCGGCGTCAGAGCAGCGCCGTCGTCCCGGGTTGTTCGTCCCTCGACCGCCTGCCGCTCTGTTCGATGGGAGAAGCGTGCCCGCGGGCTGTCCTTGAACAGTTCTCCCTCTGTCACAGTGCTGCAACAAGGGCCCGAAGGGGCCCGTGATGCCGGCCGGGACGGACGGGGCGTGGTGAGCACCCACGCCGCTGCCGGAACGGACCGACGTCCTCGCCTCGGTGCCATCGGTCGAGGCGCGGGGCAGGCGGGTGGCTTCGCGTACCGGGCGGGTTCGAAGATCCCGCTGCGGGGCAGGCGCATGGACAGGCTCCCGTAGGCAGCCGGCCAGGCATCGGAGGAGGACCGATCACGTGACCACCTACATCATCACCATTCCGGGTACCTTCCGCAGCGGACTGGACGACGATGCGCGGGCCGACCTGGCACGGCGGCTGCGGTCGGCCGACCCGCACCGCACGGCCCTCGGCCGGGAGGAGGATCTCGACCTGCTCACCGTGAACGACGACAACACCTTCAGCATCCGCCTGGAAGTGACGGCCGGAGACCGCGCCACCGCCGAACGCAAGGCCAAGCAGACGGCCGCTTCCGCACTGCGCGAAGCGGGGTTCGGCGACGACGACGTGCCGCTCGGCCCGACCACGGTCACCGGCATCGACAACCCGTCCTGACGGAGCCCGGCACATCTCCTGTCCGGGTGACCGGAACGATTCGCCCGCCAGGCGGTGGAGGTTAAGGTCGACGGACGGTCGGGCGCTGATCCGGAAGGGGGCGGACCCGTGCGGAGGCACGGACTCATGGCGTCCGGCGAGGAGTTGGCCGGCAGCGCCCGTCCTCGCGCCGGGACTGTCGCCCCTACCAGTGAGGTGGTAGCCGCATGAGCATCGTCGACCTGGCAGCGCTCGGTGAGTCCTTCACCCGCGATCCCTACCCCGTGTACGCCCGCCTACGGTCCCAAGGCCCGGTACACCGCATCCGGATGCCGGAAGGCGGCGCGGAGGCCTGGCTCGTCGTCGGATACGAGGCCGGGCGTGCAACGCTCGCGGACACGAGGCTCTCCAAGGACTGGAGCAAGGCATCCCCGTCCCTGCCGCTGGGTTCCGTCTCCGCCGGCCCGCACATGCTCAGGTCCGACCCGCCGAACCACACGCGGCTGCGCAAACTGGTCGCACGCGAGTTCACCGCGCGCCGGGTGGAGGCACTCGCCCCGCGCATCCAGAAGACCACCGACGCGCTCCTGGACCGGATGCTCACCGCCCCCGACGGGCGCGCCGACCTCGTCGAGGCGCTGTCCTTCCCGCTGCCCATCTCCGTGATCTGCGAGCTCCTCGGCGTTCCCGATCTGGACCGCGAGTCCTTCAGAACCTGGTCGAACAGCGCGCTCGGGGCCACCGACCCCGAGGACCGCAGCCTTGCGGCCGCCTCGATGGCGCGGTACCTGCGCGAGTTGCTGGAGGACAAGCGCCGGCGGCCCGGTGAGGACCTCATGAGCGCACTCATCCACGGCTCGGACGAGGACGGCGACAGACTCTCCCACGAGGAACTCGTCGGCATGGCCTGGCTGCTGCTCGTCGCCGGCCACGAGACCACCGTGAATCTCATCTCCAACGGCGTTCTGGCCCTGCTCAACCATCCGGAGCAGTTGGCCGCCCTGCGCGCGGACCTCTCCCTCATCGACGACGCGGTCGAGGAGATGCTGCGCTACGACGGTCCCGTGGAGACCCCCACGTTCCGCTTCACCACCGAGCCGGTGACCATCGGTGACACGCTCATCCCCGGCGGCGGCGAACTCGTCCTCGTCGCCATGGCCGACGCCCATCGTGACTCCGCGCGTTTCCCCTCGCCCGACCGCTTCGACATCGCGCGTGGCGCCCGCGGCCATGTGGCGTTCGGCCACGGCATCCACTACTGCCTGGGCGCGCCACTGGCCCGCCTGGAGGCCCGCATCGCGATCAGGACGCTCCTGGAACGCTGCACCGACCTGGTTCTGGACGTCCACCCGGCAGCGATCGCCTGGCGCCCGGGGATGATGATCCGCGGTCCGCGGAGCCTGCCCGTACGGTTCACCCGGTAGACCGGCGACAGGCACACGAATCCCGTGGGTTCACAGCGGGCACCCGCAGCACACCGTGCGCATCGGGCGCTCGCGACCCAGCAGGATGTCGGACGGCTTGACGTCCCGGTGCGCAACTGAGCAGGCGTGTACGGCAGCCAGTGCAGCAGCGAGTTCGCCCGTTCCACCGCCCGGCGCCGACCCCGTGCCATCCCGCAGACGCTTGCCGCGCACCCCGTGGATCGTCGGCGCCGCGGTCGCCGCCGCCGCGCCGGCGGTGGCGCTGTGCGCCCGTTGGGCGGCGGCCACGGCGACGAGGCGGGAGCGGGCAAGGGTGGGGGTACGAGGACCTCGCCGTCCGCCTCCTCTACGGCCGGCACCCTCTCGAAGAAGTGGGCGGGGGTCTGGACCGGGACGGGCCCGGGCAATCCCGGGGCCGACGGGCAACCACAGCCCCGCACCGACTCCTTCAAGGTCACCCTGACCCTGCACACAGCCGCCCCGGGAGAGCTCGCCGGCAAACAGGTCAGCAATGTCACCGAGGTCGGAACCCGACGCGAGGTGGGTTGCACCGAAGCGCTCGAACTGCGGGGAGTCCGCGGAGCCGCGGCAACCTTCGAGGCGGTCACCAGCCATCCCCACCGACCGTTCGGCTCCCTCACTGACCTGCGAGAAGGGCCATATATACGTGGTGGAGCTGACGGACGACGACACCATCGCGCTCGGCGAGGAGGGCGCTCAGTCCGCCGGTGCGCCCTCCCGTCTGCACCGCGGCCCGGGCGGGGTCTCATGACGTCCTCCGCCGCGGCGTCCGCACCACTTCGGTGATGCGGTGGGGGCTCGGGCTAGTAAATGGTGAAGGACGTTCCGGTCACCAAGGAGCCGTTGAACGTGATGTAGGTGTTCGGACCGAACCGGTTCTGGCTGCATGCGCCTACCCAGCACGCCGAGGCCGTGTACCCGCCCGTGTCCCACGCGGACCGGTAGGGCCATGAGCCGCTGGCGGTGCCCGCGCTGCCGTAGAAACCCTGGTTCGCGTAGGGGATTCGGCCCGAGTAGTAGCAGCCGTCCCCGGAATTGCAGATGTTGTGCACGGAAATGGCCGGACGTACTATCCCGGCCGATACGGATAACACCGCACCGTTGGCCGGGTCCATGACCACTGTCTTGGGCTGACTGGACTGCAGGCCAGGCGCCTGCGGCGCCATGGCGGCCTTCGCGTCGGCTCCCAGAAACGTCAGACAGGACAGTGCCACGGAGGCCGCGAGCACCACAGCATTTCTGGCCACTGAGCGCATCGAATTCATCTCACTCCTCTACAGGTTGACTTCGGTCGGAAATTACCGGAGCTGCCCGTGCACTGCCGACGCCCGTTTCGGCCACTCCTGCGGAGCCGACCGATCAGGACACCGGACCTGCGGGCGGGGCGCCGGTGATCGCGGCGAGGTAGAGCGCCCGGGTGGCGGCGCCGAAGTAGGCGCTGTAGGAGACCTGGGGAGTGTTGCCGCCGGTGTGGTAGCCGCCGATCACCCCGATCACCGCCCAGCCGCCCAGCCACGGCACCAGCATGGGCCCGCCGCTGGTCCCGCCCACGAAGGCGTCACAGGCGATGCGCGGGAAGGTACCCGGGTCCGCCGGGTCGTCGCTGGCCCACTTGGTGGTCCAGCTCCAGCACTCCAGCGGCTTTTCGGCCCCCGACGGATAGCCGATCATCCGCACCGGGGCGTGGTAGTACCCCGTCCCCGTGAGCAACTGCACCCCTCCGACCGCGTCCTGGAGCAGCGTCCCGTCCTGGTTGGGCTCGGTGACCCCGAAGGCGAAGTCGTACTCGGCCCCCGCATGCTCGCCCAGGTCGTAGTACTGCTGCGAGACGTAGACGCCGTTGTTCCGGACCGGGAAGAGGCCGAAGGGCTTCATCCCGTCGTGGTACTGCGGTACGAAGCCCAGATTGCGCTTGGGAGAGGTGCCGGAATAGCCCTTCAGGCAGTGCCCGGCGCTGAGCACCAGGTCGCGACCGGGGCTGCGCACCACGGAACCGCTGCAGGTGCGCCCGGTGCCGTGGGCGTCGGTCCAGAAGAAGGTGCCGGCCTGCGGCATGCCGTCGAAGCTTCTGCTCGGCGGGATGTACTCGCCCGGCTGCGGTCCGTCCACCGCGGGGGAGACGGCTGAGGCCCCGGCCTCGGCCACCTTGCCGTCGTCGCCGGGCAGGGCGGCGGCCATCCGGGCGGGGGTCCAGTAGGCGTTGAGCTCGACGGCCGTCGGGTTGGGCCGGACCGGGGCGCCGTCGGCGGAAGCAGCCGGGGCGAGCCCGGCGGAGAGCAGCAGGGCCGCCGCACACGCGGCGGCGCACTGGCCGATCCTCGTCCTACGCACCATCAGTTCCCCTCTGTCGCACAGGAATGTGACGGCTCACCATAAGTCAGTGACGGGCCGACGGCGACGAGGCCGGCAGCTCGGTCCGAAGGGTGGCGGCCCTCGCCGGTGTGAACGCCGACTACTACGCGCGACGGGAACAGGGCGCCGGCGCCACCCCTCGTCCCAGGTCCTCGACGCCCTGGGCCGGGCTCCGCGGCTCGGCACCGACGCCCGACCACCTGCACCGCTTGGCCGGTGCCGTGCCGAACAACCAGAGCGTCCCGGCCATGGACATGGTCAGCCCGGCCCTGCGGCAGCCGCTCGACGGTTACCCGCTCGGCGTCGCGTTCGTCGTCAACCGTGCGCTGGACATCCTCGCCTGTGATGTCCTGACCGAGGCCCTGTACGTCCCAAGGAACGCCTGGCTCGTACGACACCCGGCGGCCGCGCTGCCGGCCGGGGCCTCCGGTGTCGGCGACCCTGGCTCAGTTTCCGTTCCGGTGCTGGTGAAGTTCGGCTCGCAGGGAGTGGGCGACCCGGTCCGCCTGGTCGGTTGTCACTCGCTCCCGCTCCGGGCGTCGGAGCAGCCCGAAGACGCCCGGTCCACGGTGTTCCGCGGGCAGGTCCGCCATGCGCGGCACGATGTGGAAGTGCACGTGGGCGAAGCCTTCGGCTTCGGCGAACTGCACCACATAGGTCTTCCGGCAACCGGTGACAGCGTGCAGAGCCCGGGAGAGTTCGACCTGCCATGCTCCAAGGCCGGCGGTTTCGGCGTCGGTGAGTTCATGGACGGCCGTGACGTGGCGTCGAGGCAGCAGCACCAGCCAGCCGGGGACCGCGGTGTTGAAGTCGTGGGCCACGCGCCAGTGTTCGTCGTACGCGACGCGCTCGCGCGGTGGCAGTGCGTCGAACTCCGCTTCCTTGCTGCACGCGTAGCAGTCGGGGGTCGTCATGAACGGAGATCGTGGCATCCTCATCCACCCGATGTGCAAGCGTTTCTGGTCATCTTCGTGCGACCGTCGGCCGCTTGGTCAATGCAGCGCGTCCTTCAGGTGAACGAAGTGGTGTCCGCGAGCCAGGAGGCGGGGGACGGCGGCGATGATGCCTCGCGCGGTACCGCCCCGGGGATGGTTCATGTGACACAGGACGATGGACCCGGCTTGGGCGGATGCGACGGTGCTGCGCACCTGTTCCGGAGTGAAGGTGGCGCCGCCGTCGCCGTTGACGGAGAAGCTGACGAAACGCTCTCCCAGGTCGGTGACGATCCGTGCCGCGACGTCGTCGCAGAAGGCGGTGCCGGAGCGGAAGAAGCGCGGCGCAACGCCCAGTGACCGAGTCAGCTTGGCGTGGTTGCCCGCTATCTCGTCGTACACCTCGGCCGCGCTGCGGGTGCCGGGGATGCCGTAGGCGGAGCGGCCGGTGACCGACAGCGGGCGGTGGTTGGTGCCGTGGTTGGCGATCTCGAACAGCGGCTCGGCGGCGAGTCGGCGGAAGGACGCGGGATTGGCGGCGATCCAGCGGGAGTTGAGGAAGAGGGTTGCCGGTATGTCCCGTTTCCTGAGGAAGTTGATCAGCGCGCTGTCGTATCCGCTGCCGCCGGGGCCGCCGCAGGCGTCGAAGGTGAGCGCGATGTCGCGGTCTGTGGCGGGCAGCTTGTGTATCACTCCGGGAGCGTCGAAGCCCCAGGTGCGCGGTACGGCGTGCGCGTAGCGGGCCACGATCTCCGCGCGGGTGACCGCGACGGCCGGGTCGGCTGCGACGGTCGACGGGGCCGCGGTCGAGGTGCCGGCGTCGGACGTGGCGGGTACGGATGCCGAGGGGGATGCGGCCGTACGGCCCCTGTCCGGTGCCGTGCAGCCGGCCAGCAGGGCTCCCGCTGTGGCAGCCAGCACCGCGCGGCGAGTGGGTATCACGCATTCCCTCCGGGAAGGACTCTCGGCGGTCCGACTGCCGCCTGGCCCGGCAACCCTATGGGAGGGGAGTTCAGAGCCGGGAAGGAGTTGGTAAGGGGAGGCCAAGGATCCCTTGCCGACGCGGTCGGCGCGCGCGTCACCGCCGCCCCCTGACCAAACTTGTATGAATTTGACCGCGGTTCTTCCGCGTAACAGCGGCGACCGGTACCTGTGTCCCGTTCCTGGCGCACAGCCAGGGCGTGAACGCCATTCCCCTCACGGCACCCTCACCAACGGGACGAGGTACACGAATGCAACTGCGCTGGAGATCCCTCGGCGGACTGTTTCCCCTCCTCGGCGCACTGATCGTCTGTGCTCCCGCCCCCGCCCAGGCGGCGGGGAGCAGTGGCAACCCGATCGTCAACGGCGACGCGGAGGTCGCACCGCCCGCGTCGAAGGTGCCCGGCTACGACCACGCGTTCATGGTCATGATGGAGAACACCGACTACTCCGAGGTCATGAACGATCCGTACGAACAGGGAATGGGCACGCCCTGCAACACCAACACGAACCACGACAAGTACTACGAGCCCGACGACGCACCGTTCATCAACTACACCGACATCAGCGGCAACGCGTCCCGCTGCGCCGCACGCCTGTTCGGCACCTCGCAGCTGACCACCGACCTGCAGTCGGCCGCGACCACCCCGAACTTCTCCTGGATCGCCGCCGACGACTACTACGACGGCGAAGCCTCCGGCAACGGCAACCCCACCAGCCTCAAGACGCAGGACGGCTGGCTGAAGCAGACCCTCGCCCCGGTGCTGGCCTCCCCGGCCTGGACCCAGCAGCGGTCGCTGCTCATCCTGACCTGGGACGAGAGTGACAAGGAGGCGTACGCCCACGTGGGCACCGTGGTCCTCGGCTCGCAGGGCACCGTCCCCGGCGGGACCAGCAGCCCGAGCCACTACGACCACTACGGCATCGCCCGCACCATCGAGTCGGCTCACGGCCTGCCCGGTCTGACGGCCAACGACACCTATGCGACGCCTCTGAACGCCGCCTTCGCGCCGTCCACCGCGACGACGCCGACACTCACCCGGCGGCCTCAACGCGGTCACGAGCGGCGGCAACGTCACCTTCCGCTACACGGTGCCGTCCGCCGCGCAGGTGAGTGCGAAGAACTGGATCGGCATCTACCCGGCGGGCGTCACCCCGGGCCGGCAGTCCTCGCTGACCTGGGCTGACCTGGAGCTATGCCCCCAATGCCAGCGGGGCGCCGACCTTCTCGACCGGCAAGCTGGGCGGCGCGGGCACCTATGACGTGTACTACCTCGCCAACGACGGCTACTCGGTGCTGGCCGGGCCGATCTCACTGACCGTCGGCTGATCCGCCGGGACCGGTTGCGGGTCCGCCTGCTTCGGTCCATTCCACGAGCCCCCGAGGACTGGCGCCTTGGGGGCTCGTCCACGACGACCACATGTTCGTCCGTCTCGGCCCGCGCCCACCCGTCGCCGAATCTTGCAATTCCGCTCCAATCTGCTCCAATTCCGGTCCAAGGTGAGGTCTGGATCAGTCGCTGGACGGCGGGAAAGTGGCATCAAAAGAAACCTTGGTGCAGTCGGGTGAATTCCGCTCATCCCCCGTGCTAGCGTCGCAGCGCGAGTCGGCGTTCGGGGGGAAAGTTGTTGCGCCACGGAATAACTCTTGCTTTGGCGTGTGTCGCCGTTCTGATTTTCCCGTCGAGTGTCGCTCTGACCGCCCTCCTTCTTCTCACCGTACTCCTTTGCGGCATGGGCATGACGATAGAGCGCTTGGACGTCGGGCGGATCAAGGAAGTTCTGGCAGTCGAGGGGATGAAGGACTCGGCCGTCGTGTCGGCCGCCGACAACCGTGCTTCTTCCTCCGCCCAACCGGGCTCAGCCGCCTACCACGTGGTCCCCGCACGAGCCGTCGCCCCGTCCGAGAGCGACGCGGCGGCACCCCGCCACCGCCCAGCCAGGACCATCGCCCTGCCCGCGGAGCACACCGCCCGCCTGCGGCCCGAACAGCGCCGTAGCGAGCCGCCGCACCACGAGCCCGCGTACGAGCATCCGCGGCCACCCGTGTTCGGAGGACGCCATACCGCCGCCTACCGCAGCCCCTGGAAACTCCCGGCACGACCGGTCCAGACGGCGGTGGCGGCGGACGACGCCAACCTCGGCGACCTCGGCGTGCTCGCCGCCTCCGTGGTCGGTACCGGTCACCGTTGCGCGGAACCCGCGGAACCCCGCCAGGACGCCTACCGGATAGCCCGCGACGAGGCCGGACGCCACCTCGTCGTCGCGGTGGCCGACGGCATCTCCGCCTGCCGTTTCTCGGACCTGGGCGCGCAGGTGGCGGCGACCACCGCGGTGAACGCCGTGCGCAGCGCGCTGGGAGACCTGGGCCCGCGGGATCCACTGGAACTCCTGGACGCCCGGCACATCTTCCAGCAAGTGGCGCAGCAGATGCAGGCGACGGCCAAGCAGCGCGGTGTGTCGATCAGAGACGTGGGTGTCGTGCTGATCACCGCCGTGGTCCCCACCCAGGGCACCGCCGCCGACGGCTCCCGGGCCGTGTGGGTGGCGCGCGTGGGGGACGTCTCCGCGTGGCACCTGCAGAACAAGCTCTGGCAGCCGTTCGTCGGAGGGCACAAGAGGCAGCACGGAGGTGTGGAGTCCGGCGAGGTGGACGCCGCGCTGCCCTGGGCGCCGCAGGCGGTCGAGGCACGCTCCTACACCGTCACCGCCGGCAGCACGCTGGCCTTCGTCACGGACGGCATCGGAGACGCGCTGCACGACAACCCGGCCCTCAACAGTCATTTCGCCCAGCACTGGGCCGGGAAGCCACCGGTCACCTCCTTCCTGACCGACATGCACTTCGATGCGCCGAGCTGCCAGGACGACCGGACGGCGGTCGTCGTCTGGACCGACCGGTAGCCATCACCCTGGAACGGGAAACCTCATGACTTCTCCAGTGGGGGACTGGCCGCTGCCCTCGGTTGTCCCGCTCGGCACTCTGGGACCGCTCGGCACCCCGCTGAGCAAGGGGGACGGACAGTCGAAGTCGGTCAGTCCGCTGACACAGCATCAGGGCTGGCTCGCCAAGCTCTACAACGGCCCGCTGGACACCGCTGCCACCACCCGGCTGGACACCCTGGTCGCGCTGCCGGGTGCCGCGTCGGACACGGACTGCGCGCTGCTGCGCTCGAGCACGTCGTGGCCGGTGGCGCGGATCACCGACCAGGGCGCCACCGTCGGCTGCGTCATTCCCACGGCGCCACCCAACTTCCGCGTCACCATTCAGGCCTCGGCCACCAGCAGCCTGGACAAGCACCTGGAGATCGACTGGCTCGCCATGCCCGACGCCACGCTCGTCGGACGCGGTGTGCGGGCACCGTCACCGCAGGAGCGGCTGAAGGTGTGCCGTTCGGTGGTGGCGGTGGCCGCGTGCCTGGAGCGCCACCGGATCGTCTACTCGGACTGGTCGTACTCCAACGCGTTCTGGGATCCGCTGACCCACGCGGCCTACGTCATCGACGTCGACGGCTGTGGGCAGGGCACCATGCCCAACATCTTCCAGCCCAACTGGGAGGACCCACTGACGCCCCGCGGCACCGCGGCCGACGGCGGTGCGGACCGTTTCCGGGTCGCGCTGCTCACCGCCCGGTGCCTGACCGGTGTGCGTGAGGCGTGGGACGCCGTGCACGTGCTGCCCACCGCCTGCGACCGCGCCGGTGCCCCCGGCCTGAGCGATGTCCTGCTCGACATGTTGCTCGCGGCCGACCGCCGCCACCGCCCGACCCTGGACACGCTGCACTCGGTGATGCTCGGACGGCCCTACTTCCGGCTCAAGGTCGACCGGGTGTCCGTCGCGTCACCCGCCGCGGCACCGCCGCAGGCGGACGCCGCCCCGGCCCACCAGAACGCGGCCGCCGGCCCGCCCGTGACCGTTCCTCCCACCTCAGGCGTCCCCGCGGCCCAGCCGACCGGCACCGCGCACTCGCCCTCTGCCCCCGCGGGCGGGCAGCAACCCACGACCGGCGGTCCGGGCGGGTCCCCCGCGGGCACCGCGACCGTCGTCGCCCTCCTGCTCCTGGTGCTCTTCGTCGTCGTCTTCATCACGTTGACCTGACGGCGACGCGCCCCGTCCCACGTCACGAAAGGACGAGTAACACCGTGTCCGACGCATGGTTCTCCACCGGCGGCAACGGCCCCGACCACGACATGAACTTCCGTCAGAAGTGCCTCCCCACCTACCTGGTGGTCGACGTCTCGTCGTCGATGTCGCCGTACCAGGACACCTTGAACCGCACCCTGGAGGACCTTCACCTCACCCTGTCCACCAACCCCCGGGTTTCCGAGTTCGCCCACATGTCGGTCCTGGTCTTCTCGCACGAGCCGATCCTGGTTCTGGAGATGACCGATCTCGCCTACGTGCCCTCGATGCCCACCGTGGTCTGCGGTGGTGGCACCCACTACGGGAAGGTCTTCGACCTGGTCCGGCAGCGCATCGACCTCGATGTGCCGGCGCTCAGCGCACAGCGCAAGGCCGTGCTGCGGCCCGCCGTGTTCTTCCTGACCGACGGCGAGCCCATGGACTCCGGCTGGGAACGCAACTTCCAGGCTCTGGTCGCCCCGGGATCCAGACGCCACCCGCACGTCATCACCTACGGCTTCGGCTCGGCCGACCCCAACGTCCTCAGCAAGGTCGCCACGAAGGCCGCGTTCATAGCCACCGGGAACAGCGACCAGAACGAAGCCCTCTCGAAAGCGATCAGCAGCCTGGTCAACACCCTCGTGGCATCCGCGGCGTCAGCCGAAATGCGCATCCCCGCAGAGGCCGAGGGCTACCGCTCCATTCCCGTCGAGTACGTCGACTGAACCGGGAACCCCATGTCGCAACGACAACTGACGCACCGCCGCCGTGCCAACCTGCTCTGGGCCGCCGGCATCGTGTCCGTGGCCTGCGCCTGGTCGGTGGGCCTCGGCTCCTCCTGGGGCCGTACCGACGACGCGAACACCTCCCGCGACGACGCGGGACCCCTGTTCGGTGTCCGTCATTCCACGGTTCACTACTCGGACCGGCAGATCGGCCTCAGCAGTACGGTCACGGTCACGCCCCTCGGCAAGAGCCGAGGACTCACCACGGCCGACGCCCAGATCACCTTCAACCTGGTGCCGGGCAGCGCCGGCGGGCAGAACTGGTCCTGCTCTGCCGTCCCGGAGCGATCCGGGGCTGCACAGTGCCAGATCAACACCCAAGTGGCGAACTCCGGACGCGCGTTGGAGGACTACCGGCTCAAGGTCGTCGCGGGTCCGGCGCCGCAGGCCGTCGAGGATCTGGCCGTCGGTCCGGTGCTGTCCGGGCTCCCTCCCGAACAGACATCGCCCGAGCCTCCCGGGGGCGGTGGCCGGAATCCGGCCGACGGCCGCACCGGCCGCACCGGCGACGACCGCGCCGGACAAGGCACCTCGGCCGTCACCAACGGCAAGAGACGGAACTGACCTGCGGGCCGGCCCACGCCGTCAGGGGTGCAGACTCTGCCCGGGGCCGGCCCCGCTGGCGGCGTCCAGCGCGTAGAGGTGCTTGTCCTGGCTGGTGGTGAAGACATACCCGGCGGCCACCGTTGGCGAGGTCGTCAGCCAACTGCCGGTGCGGTAGCGCCAGTGCAACGCACCAGTGACGGCGTCCAGCGCGTAGAGATGCCCGTCCAGGCTCCCCGCGTACAGCACTCCGCCGGTGATCGCCGCGGTGCAGCGGATGGCCCCGCCGGTGCGATAGCGCCAGCGGACCCCGCCCTGCGCCGCATCCAGTGCGTACACCCCGCCGTCGGTGCTGCCCACATAGACGGTGTCGTGAGACACGGTCGGCGCGGACCTGACCGGCCCGCCGGTGTGGTGCTGCCACAGCGGTGTGCCGGTGCGCCCGTCGACCGCGTGGACACACGCGTCCCCGCTGCCCGCGAAGACGACGCCGTCGGCCACCGCGGGCGACGCTTCCACGGCGCCGCCCAGGGTGATCCGCCACAGCCGCTCGCCGGTCGCGGCCCGCAGCGCGTGCAGCCGACCGGACTGGTCGCCCAGGAACAGCATTCCCGCGGCGGCGCAGCACTCCGAGGCGGTTCCGCCGCCGGTGTCGTAGCACCACCGGGATTCGCCGGTCCTGGCGTCCAGCCGCACCACTCGGCCGTCCCGGCCACTGACCAGCACGGCGTCACCGGTGACGGTGGGCCGGGCCGAGACGGGCTGTCTCGTCGTCGACCGCCAGAGCACGTCCCCACGGGCCGCGCCCAGTGCTGTCACCGAGTCCCGCCCGCCGACCACGACCAGGCCCGGGCGGCCGCCGGGCGGCGACACCGCTCCGCGGCCCACGCTGCGGCGCCAGGTCTCCCTGCCGGTCGCGAGGTCGTGTGCGTACAGCTTGCCGCCACTGTCCGACACGTACACCGTGCGGTCGAGCACCAGCGGAGAGGTCGGCAGCAGACCGAGTGCGCCGCTGCGCCAGGGACGGCCGAGCCGCCGGGTGGGCATCGCGTGCGGCATCCGACGGGTGCCGTTCGGCCCGAAGTGCGCGGCGGGGGACGGTGTCACCGCGCGTGCGTAACGGTTGATGTACGCCAATGCCGGGTCCGGGAGGACCCGCCGGGCGGCGCGCGACGGGTCCGAGCCCGCGGGACCGTGTGCCGTGCGGCGCGCGGTGCCCAGCACCTGCGCGGCGGACAACCGGCTCCCGGGCGCCGGCAGCAGGCACCGGCGGACCAGGTCGCCGAACTCCGCGGGCAGCCCGGTCAGATCAGGGGCCGCGTGACTGATCAGCTTTCTGAACACCTGGTGCCAGGACGTGCCGGTGTACGGCGCGTGCCCGGTGGCCGCGTACAGCAGTGTGGCGGCCAGCGCGTACACGTCGCCGGGGGCTTCCACCGCCCCCAGGTCGACCTGTTCGGGCGGCATGAAACCCGGCGTTCCGGCGGAGATTCCGGTCCGGGTGAAACGGCCACCGTCCATGATCTTGGCGATACCGAAGTCGATCACCCGTACACCGTCGGCTTCGATCAGCACATTGCCCGGCTTCAGGTCCCGGTGCAGCAGGCCCGCGCGATGGATGGAGACCAGCGCCTCGGCGATGCCGCGCGTGACCCACCACACCGCCGACGGCGGCAGCGGACCGCAGACGGCGACCAGATCGTGGAGTGTCGGTGCCGGGACGAATTCGGTGGCCAGCCACGGTTGCGGAGTTTCGGTGTCCGCGGCGATCAGAGCGGCGGTGAACCAGCCGCTGACCCGGCGAATGGCCGCCACCTCACGGCGAAACCGCTCCCGGAAATCCCGGTCCTGCCCATGGTGTCCGTGGGCGACCTTCACCGCCGCCAGTGAACCCGCGGGACTGCGACCGAGGAATACCCGCCCGAATCCGCCCTGCCCGAGACAACCGAGCAGTTCGAATTCTCCTGCTTTCCTGGGATCGTTGTTCCCCAGCTCTTGCACCTGTATCCCCCCGAACGTGCTGCTGGTGCGTCAGCCAGGAGAACAAGATATGCGACGAAAATGCCGCGCGGGCGCGAGTCGGAAGAACTCGGCAGAGACTGCCACTGCGGGTCCCGCCGCTCTGCTGTGCCGCAGGCTTTCCCGAGGGCGGTTTGCGGGCGGTGCGGCCTGGCCTGACCGCCCCGAGGTGTACGGTCCGTGTCCTGGCACGACAATGGACGTGTGGCACGTGAGGCCGGCTCCCGGAGCCCTCAGGGATCCGAGGGCCCCGGACGTTACGGCGAGCGGGTGTTCCGCCCGCAGGACGAGGGTGAGGCGGAGCGGATCGACCTTGCGGCGCTCGTGTACGACGCCACGACGATCGCGCGGCTGCGGCAGCTGGGTGCCGGTCCGGGCTGGCGTTGTCTGGACGTGGGCGCCGGAACCGGGACGGTGGCACGCCTGCTGCTGCGCGAAGCGGGCGTCGCCGAGGTCGTCGCCGCGGACCGGGACATCCGGTTCCTCAGGTCCGAGCCCGTCGCGGGACTGACCGCCCTCGAGACCGATGTGACCTCCGACCGCTTCGCGCCCGGTCTTTTCGATCTCGTCCACGCCAGGTTCGTGCTGATGCATCTGCCGGACCCCGCTCGGATGGTGCGGCAACTGGCCCGGCTGCTCGTGCCGGGAGGTGTACTCGTGCTGAGTGACGCGGTGGACGTGACGACCGACGACGCCCCGGACACGCCGTACATCCTCGCCATGCGGGCGATGTGGCGGGGACTGCGCGAGACGATCGGCACCGACATCTCGTGGGTGCCGCACTGTCCTCGGCTGATGCTCGCGGCGGGGCTGGCACCCGTGGCTGCCGAAATCCATGTGCCGCCCCTGGAGCCGGGCAGCCCCATCAGCCGCTTCTGGGCGGGAACTTGGGCCCGGGCACGTGTCGCGATGGTGGGGACGGGCCTGGTGGACGACGCCGGGATCGACGAAGCCGTGATCTGGCTGGACTCGCCCACATGCGCCGGACTGTCGCCCGGCATGCTGACCGCTTGGGGGTGGAAACCGGCGGGGACGGGGTGAACGGGCCATCGGACGGGCGACGATGTCTGACGCCCTCCCATGGGCTCGGCGCCGGTTACCGGATGATCAACGGGAATCCTGCGGGGACGCGAACCGGGCGAGGCGTTGCGCGAAGTCGGATACGAGGTCCCGTAGTTGGCTCGGCTGCTCGATGACGAACGGGCGGTCCAGCGCCGCGAGCAGAGGCGGGATCCAGTCGAGCCGCTCGGCGCGCAGGCGGACGCGGACCCAGCTCTCCCGCGGCGCCGGCTCGGCACCGTCCTCTGGTCGCACGGGCGTGTGCGACGCCGGAGGGGTGTCGTCGAGGACGGCGATTCCTTCGGGGAACTGTGAGCGGATGCGGGCGCGCGTTGCTTGAACGCGCAGTCTCACGTCGTACGTCCACGGATTCCGAGCGAGACCGTCCAGGACCTGCGCTCGGGCGTCGAAGCCGGCCGGCTCGTCGAAGGAACCGGGCAGTACCTCCAGGTGATCGATGCGGTCCGCCCGGAACGTGCGGATCTCCCCGCCGGCCGTGTCCGCGCCGGTGACGTACCACCGGCCCGAGTGGGCCACGAGACCGTAGGGGTGGAGAACCCGTTGGCTGCGTCTGCCGTCACGGGTGCAGTAGTGGATGCGGACCTGGTGCCGGTCCCAGGCGGCTTCCGCGAGGCTCAGCAGGATGCGGCCACCCGGCCCGGTGCCGGCGTCCTCGCTCGCCGTGGTGAACTCCGTCATCGCCAGCAGCGCTTCGAGGCGTCGGCCGAGCGGTCGAGGCAGCACCCGACGGAGCTTGGCGGCCGCGATGTCGGCGGCCGTGGCGGGCGTGGCGGCGAGCCCGGCCCGCCGCACGGTCATCAAGCCGAGCAACGTGGCCAGTGCTTCGTCGTCGGTCAGCATCAGCGGGGGAATCCGGTACCCGCGGGCGAGACGATAGCCCCCGTACCGTCCCCGCACCGACTCGACCGGCACATCGAGGTCGGCGAGGTGGTCGACGTACCGGCGGACCGTACGCGCATCCACGCCCAGCCGTTCGGCGATGTCGGCAACGGGGTGGACACCGCCGGCCTGGAGGATTTCCAGCAGGGCGAGCACCCGAGCAGTAGGACGACTCATGTCGGCAACTCTCCTCTGAATACCGGGCGGTTTCTGTCCGGTATCGGCCATACAGTCTGCCGCACGGCACATCACATCTCACGGGAGGTTGCCATGCGGTTTGCTTCGATCCGCGTCATCACGGAGGACGTCGGCCGACTGGTCGAGTTCTACGAGAGCGCCACGGGTCTGGCGGCGAAGAGGTCCACGGACGACTTCGCGGAGATCATCACGGCCGGCGGGACCCTCGCCCTTGCCGGCACCCGCACGGTGCAGGGGCTCGGTGCGCAGGCACCCCGGCCGGCCGCCAACCAGAGCGTGATCGTCGAGTTCCGCGTGGCCGATGTGGACCGCGCCTACGAAAGCCTCAGGAACCGCAACGACTTGGGTGCGGAGATCGTGAGCGGGCCGACCACGCAGCCGTGGGGCAACCGTTCACTGCTGTTCAGGGACCCGGACGGCAACCTGGTCAACTTCTTCGCGCCCGTCACCCCGGAGGCCGTCGGGCGATACGAGCAGCAGGAGCAGTAAGTGCTCGATCGAGACGGGCGGGGGCGGCAACGGGGCTGTGCGCACCTGGTTCCCCTAGCTTTGCTAGCCAATCGAGCGGCGTTCGGCCAGCATTGAATCAGATGCTAGCAGCGCTGGATGGCGTGTCGAGCCTCGGAGGGGAACATGCAGGACGCACTGGCCGTCGTCACGGTCGTGGTCGTCGGCCTGCTGGTGGGCGTGGAGTTCGCGGTGGCGGTCTTCGTCAATCCGATCCTCGACCGGCTGCCGAACGACGGCGGCCTCGCGGCTCGCAGCGACGGAGCCCGGGTTCTGGGCAGGGTGATGCCGTTCTGGTACATCGGCTCAGTGGTGCTCGGCATCCTCTGGGCGGTCGTGGCGTGGGGCGATACGGGGGCGGGACTCGTCGTCGCGGCCACCGCCCTGCTCGTCGTGAGCGTGCTGATGTCGATCGCCCTGCTCGTCCCGATCAACTCACGCGTGGCCCGGTGGACGCGGGACAGTGTCCCGGCGGACTGGAGGCAGCAGGTCGGCCGCTGGGACCGGTTCCATTATGTGCGCGTCGGCCTCATCGTCACGGCATTCGTCCTGCTGGTCGTCGGCAAAGCGTGACGCCCGGCGCCCTTGGAGTCGAGGCTCAACTCGCACCGGCGCGAGCGTCGTGGACGGCTGGGCTTCGGCGGACGGATCCGCCCCGGCGGACGCCATGCGCGGTCTCACGGCCACGCATGTGCCGTCCGCCGGGGCGAAGGCCGCCTTACAGGGTGGCGACGGTGTCCTGGTTGGCGTAGCTGAACCCGTCGTTGTCGAAGTAGAAGACTGTGACCTTGACCTTGTCCCCCTTTTCGAACTGCGAGCCGACGGCCGTGCGCATCGTGATCTGCGCGACGTGGTCGTTGTAGTCGCAGACGAGCTTGTCCTTCTTGATGGTGCCCGCTGCGATCGCCTGGAGGTGGGTGTTCTTCCTGAGCGTGGTCGCGTTGGCCACGAGCTCGTGGTCCATGCCCGGGTCGCAGGAGTAGGTGACCTGCACCTGCACGCTCGGGGCGTGGAACGACACCTTGTCGATGGCGATCAGGTTGGCCTTGGCCGCCGCCGAAGGCGCGGTCGCCAGGACCCCCGCACCGGCCAGAAGAGCAGCGGCCGCGGCACCGGCGAGACCTCGCCGCAGGCTGGATGACTTCATCGGTTTCTTCCTTCCCCCTGAGCCGTCACCCTTGGTCAAGGTGTGGAGGTTTCTCCAACTAAGCGGGTGACTGCAACAGTTGATCGATTTTCGATAGGGATCGTACGTGATCTTCGAAGATTTCGGGAACGAACACCGAGCGATGTGTGCCGCGCCCGTCGGCCGGTGAACGGCGTGGGGGAGACCTGGCTGGTGGTGGCGACACCAGGCTCGGCACACACTGCCAGGGCCGCACCACGCCTGCAAAGATCACAGCCATGAACCAACGCACGACTCTGATCACCGGAGCGACCCAGGGACTGGGCCGAGGTATCGCACTCGACCTGGCCGCACGCGGCGACACCGTGCTGCTGCACGGCCGCGACCGCACCCGCCTCGACGCGGTGGCGGACGAGATCCGCGCCACCGCCCCGGCCGCCACGGTCCGTACCTATCTCGCGGACCTGGCCGACCTCGACCAGGTACACGCGATGGCCGCCCAGGTGCGTGCGGCGGAGCCCCGGCTCGACGCGCTGGTCAACAACGCGGTTGCCGGTGGCGGTTCCGAGCCCTTGAGGCGGGAGCTGAGCAGACAGGGGTACGAGCTGCGGTTCGCCGTCAACCACCTCGCCCCGTACGCCCTCATCCGCGACCTGCTGCCGCTGCTCACCGCATCGGCCCCGGCCCGCGTGGTGAACGTGGCCTCGATCGGCCAGGACGCCATCGACTTCGACGACGTCATGCTGGAGCACGACTACGAGGGGCTGCGCGCCTACTGCCGGAGCAAGCTCGCGATGATCATGGCGACGTTCGAGCTGGCCGCGGAACTGGACGGCACCGGCGTCACCGTGAACACCCTCCACCCGGCCCATCTGATGGACACCAGAGGCGTACGCGAATACGGCCTCACCCCGGCGACGAGCATCGACGAGGGCGTACGGCCGACCGTGCGGCTGATCACCGACCCGGATCTGGAATCCACCACCGGCCGCTACTTCGACCAGTTCACGGAGGCTCGCGCGCACGAGCAGGCGTACGACGGCGAGGCACGCCGACGCCTCATGGAGCTGACGCACCGTCTGATCGGGCAGTACGGGGGCTGAGACTGCTCAGCCGAGGCACCTCTGGGCCGCCGCGGTGGCCACACGTTGCACGGTCGCCTGCCAGTGGTCCACCCCGGGCACACGCAGACCGACGACTCTGTGCCGCGTCATCGGCGCGGCGCAGAGCCACCGCCGCCGCGAAGTCGGGGTCGGCCTCGAACGCGGCGACCTCCTCCGGTGTCATGGCTCCGCCCTGGCGGCCGAGGGTGCGTGCGCTCTCCGGTTGGAGCTCCTCGTCGTCCGGGTGCCGCTCGGCGGTGCGGACGGTACGCCGATGATGCGGCCGGACATCCTGGTGGACACCGCGATCGCCGAGGTCTTGGAAACCCACCGGATCAATCTGCTCAGTGAGGAGCTGGGCGGCATCGACAACGGCTCCGCGGTGACACTCGTCACCGACCCGGTGGACGGCACGGCGAATGCCGTCTCGGGCGTCCCGCTGCCCGCCTTCGCGGGCGTGGCCGCGGTGGACGGCGTGCCGACGGAGGCGTTGACCTGCTGGCTGGACACCGGGCGTTGCAGGCACACGGTGGCGGGGCGGCCTTCGTCGTACCGGACCAGTGGCCGAACGGAGCTCGACGGCGCCGCCGTGAGTCTGCTGCGGCCGCAGCCTCACATCGCCGACGCATGGTGGCGGGTGGCGACGCGGGCCTCCAGGATCCGCATCCTGTCGACGAGTTGCCTGGAAGCGATGCTGGTGGCCGAGGGGTCGACGGACGCGTTCGCCGACGCCGGATCCGACACCCACCGGATCGTGGACCTGGCGGCCGCGATGGTGACCGTACCCGCAGCGGGCGGCGCGGTGATCGATGTGCACGGCCGGCCGCTGGAGATCGACCCCGACCTCACCCGCCGCTGGTCGGGCGTGGTCACGGCGAGCCCGCGGCTCGCCGAGGAACTGGCGGGCACCATCCGTGGAACGGAGGGCCGATGACCACTCGTGTTCCCTCGTGACCCCCTCGGGCGCGAGCGGCGCACGAGCGAGCGGTTCACCGGCGAGCACCCCGCGACCCTGTCAATTCTCAGGTTCACACCGTAGCGCCGGTGGTCTTCACTGATCGAGCAAGCTCAGACAACGGGAACCACCTCACGGGGGAACACGTGAACCGAAAGAAGATCCTCACCACCGGACTCGCGACGACGCTCTCCGCCCTGGCCCTGTCTCTCGGCGGCATCGCCCTTCCGGCCCAGGCCGCCCAGGTCGCCCAGGCCGCGCGGGACGGCGTCGACTGCGACGGCTGGGTGCACAACAACGACCCGAACGAGGGCATCGCGGGCTGCACCAACAACACCGGACGCACCATCACCTTCCGCGCCGAAATCGTCTGCGGCTGGGCACCGGACGTCTCCGGCCAGTGGGTGACGCTGGCCCCGGGGCAGTACGGCGAGTCCACGGGCGTGTGCGCGTTCTACAGCACGGGCGTCGGCAGCGTGGGCTGGACCATCCAGTAAGGGCGACGACGGCCGAGCCCGCCAGAGGCCGGGACCTCCACGAGGTCCCGGCCCCGCCGTGCGGCAGGTCCCTGCAGGCAGCGTCACCAGAGCTTGTCGATCTCTCCGGGATACAGCTCGATACGACTGTCCCGGAATGCCTCCTCGGCCTTCTGGCCCTCGGGCGAGAAGAAGTCGGCCATGGTGACCTTGTGGAAGCCGGGCGAGTCGCTGGGAAAGGGATCCTCGGGAGTCCCGCCGATCAGCACGGAACCCGGAAGCACCCGCCAGCCCGCACTCTCGTAGAACGCCCGCAGTGGGCTGTCGCAGGTGAACAACCCCAGATCCAGGTTCAGCGCGATCATCGTCTCCCGGGCCGCCGTCACCAGGTGTCGGCCGTGCCCGCGGCCACGGGCCTCCCGCCGCGTCACCACCGTGCTGAGCCCGCCGGCGGCATAGCGCCCACCTGCGTGGACGATCTCCTTGGACAGGACGTCCAGCGCCGCGAGGACCACTCCGTCGTCCACGAGCAGCAGCGACAAGGGCCGCAGCGCAAGATCGTGGACCGGAGCGTCGGCAGGAACGACCGACCCGGGGGAAGACGGCCACGCCTGCTCCTGGAGCTCCCGCACCTGCGCACGCAACTCGAACGGCGTGGCCTCTTCAGCGAACGACAGAATCTGCACGCGCTGATTCTGGCCACTCTCCGTGAAGGAGCAAAGTGTTTTCCTCGTGCCCGGGATCCGGGAACCTCCCCCGGAAGATGCGCCAGGCCGGGCAACGCGGACCGCCGTTGGACGGGACGGCAGTTGACGCCGCCCGGTCGTGTTTGCCGTCGGCCTGACGGGCAACGCGCTGGACATGAGCGAACCGAACAACAACACCCACCAAAAGACCGAACGCCAGCGCGCGACCGCGGCCAAGGCCCGGCGCACCGCCGACAAGGCGACCGCGCCGGCCACGCGCGCCGCCACGGGCGCCGCGGCGAAGGCCGATGACGCCGCGACAGCGGCCAAGTCCGGCGCCGCCGAGGCCGTCGATGCGGCGAACGGGGTCGTGCACAGTGCGGCGAAGAACGTGGAAGCCGGCCGCCAGGCGATCGTCGCGGCCTCCGGACGCGCTGCGGCCACCGCGAAGACGGCCTGGGCGGTCATCGCCCGGCGCAAGCTCGTCGCCGCCGGACTGGGCGGCGGTCTGGCCGCTCTCAGCGCCGCGTCCTACACGGTGGGCCGCCGTGCGGGTCGCCGCACACAGGGGCCCATCACCCGCTTCACCGGCGGACGTATCTGACGCGGTTTCTCCGGCCGTCGGCCCGCGCGCCGGTCGCTCCCAACGTCCCCGGCCGACCGACGACGAGCCCGCCGATCGAGTCCCTGTCACTGAAAGTCCTGCAGGCGATGGGGGTCGCATTCGAGCCATGCGCGGTCCCACCGTCCACGTTCGGCTGCCGCCTCATAGGTGCTCTGAAGGAATGCGATGAGCACGTCATCCGGGTCACTGGCGGTGCGAACGTCCTCGTACGGCAGGAGGAACTGGCCGTTTTCCCTGCTGTAGAAGGCAGCGGCCGGAGTGACAGGGTGATCGGCGAAGCCGTCGGGCTCCGGGTAGGCATAGGCGTAGAAGGCGCCTTCCTCGCCGCCGCCGGGCCAGAAGCCGCAGCTGCTCAGCTCGCGGGAGTAGCCTTCCACCATCACCCAGTCACCGCAGTGGGGTGCGCCGCCCGGGTGTTGTGGGGCGGAGCGGCCGGAGAACCTCGTGCAGGCCAGGTCCATGGCCCCCCAGAAGTAGTGCACGGGGCTGACCTTGCCCGTGAAGCGTGAGCGGAAATCGCCCATGACGCGACGGGCCTGCATCAGTTGCTGCCAGAAGAGGCGGGCCGCGGCGGCGTCGTAGGAAGCGTGGCGGTCATCCTCGGCGAACGGGATCGCCGGTTCCACTTCGTTCGGATGCGCCTGTATCCGCGCCTCGATCCCCACCTCGCCCAGGGCGCGCATCGTCTCGGCGTAGAACCGGGCCACGGGCTTGGGCTCCAGGGCCACTCTGCGGACGGCGCCATCGCTGGTGCGGATGCACAGCTGGTGGTCGATGAAGTCGAACTCGATATCGAAGGCTCCGGATCCGTACGGGATGACCGAAGTGGTCAGCCCGCGTGGACTGACGTACAGCGTGACCTGCCACCAGTGGTTTATCAGTGGTGCGTGGGCCAGGCGCACTTTGCCGACGATCTGGGTCCACATGTGCAGGGTGTCTCTGGTTTCGACCCAGTCGGCCACCCGGAGCCGCGGCCATGCCGCACTCGTGTGCGTTGTCTGCTGTGTCACCGTTGTGCCTTCCGGATGGGCGTCATCGGTGTTCGGGGCGGGCCCGGCCGGTGGGAAGGGCCGAGCCGCTGCACAGGTTCCCCGGGACAGCTGGGTTCCCAGTGCCGGCCGGGGGCGGGTTCCTCCTTAAGCAGGTTCGCTTCCGCGCGCCGCATGGGCAACTCGAACGGGTGCAGGCCACCGGTGTCGGACGACTCGGAAGATTTCGGTGGCCAAGGCCCTGGCGGCTGCCCTATGTCCGGCCGACCATGGCGGCGGGTTTGACGATGCGGTCGAAGTCCTTGGCACTGATGTAGCCGGAGGCCACCGCTGCCGCGCGCAGGGTGGTGTCCTCGTCGTTGGCCTTGTGGGCGATCGCGGAGGCCCTGTCGTAGCCGATCACGGGCGAGAGGGCGGTGACCAGCATGAGGGACCGGTCGACGTAGGCGTCGATCTGGTCCCGGTTGAGCTGGGCGCCGTCGATGCAGTATTCGCGCATCTTGGTACAGGCGTCGGCGAGGATGGTCGCTGCGTGCAGAAAGTTGTTGATGATGACCGGACGCATGGCGTTGAGTTCGAAGTTGCCCTGTGTGCCGGCGAAGGCGATGGCCTCGTCCTCGGACAGCACCTGGATGCAGACCATGACCATCGCCTCGCACTGGGTCGGGTTGACCTTGCCGGGCATGATCGAGGAGCCGGGCTCGTTCGCCGGGAGGATGAGTTCGTCGAGGCCGCAGCGGGGCCCGGAGGCCAGCCAGCGGATGTCGTTGGCGATCTTCATCAGGGGCACGGCCAGGGCCCGCAGCCCCGCGGAGGCGCCGGCCATGGCGTCCAGGCCGCCCTGGGCGGCGAATTTGTTCTGCGCGGTGGTGAACGGGTAACCCGTCGCCTCGGCGATCTCCGCCGCGACCTGCTTACCGAATCCGGGTGGTGCGTTGAGTCCCGTCCCCACCGCGGTGCCGCCCATGGCGAGCTCGTAGAGCCCCTCGGCGGCGCTGGTCACCCGGTCGATGGCTTGTTGCAGTTGGTGGGCGTAGCCGGACCATTCCTGCCCCACGGTGAGGGGAACGGCGTCCTCCAGGTGGGTGCGGCCGATCTTCACCACGTCGTGCCACTGCCGAGCCTTGTTCTCGATGGCGTGCTGCAGTGCCTGCACGCTGGGCAACAGGTGCTCGTGGATCTCCTTGACCGCGGCGATGTGCATGGCGGTGGGGAAGGTGTCGTTGGAAGACTGCCCCATGTTGACGTGGTCGTTGGGATGGACCGGGGACTTGCTGCCCAGTTCCCCGCCGGCCAGTTGGATGGCGCGGTTGCTGATCACCTCGTTGGTATTCATGTTGGACTGCGTCCCGGAGCCCGTCTGCCACACGTACAGCGGGAAGTGATCGTCCAGTTCACCCGCGATGACTTCGTCGGCCACTCGTTGGATCAGGTCGGCCTTCCAGTGGGGGAGACGTCCGGCGCGCCCGTTGACGATGGCGGCGGCCTTCTTGACGTAGCCGTAGGCGTGGTAGACCGCCTTGGGCATCCGGTCGTCCCCGATGGAGAAGTGGATCAGGGAGCGTTGGGTCTGGGCGCCCCAGTAGCGGTCCGCGGGGACGTCGATGGCCCCCATGGAGTCGGTCTCCCGCCGGGTGCCGGTCGCGTGAACTCCGATGGGGATGTCGCGGATCTTCGGGGCTTCGTCCCGGCCGGACGACCCGGACCGGTCGGCAGCGGAGTGTTGGGTGTTCATGCTGCGGCTCCCTCGGTGTAGACCGGCTGCCACATGGCCTCCCTGACGGCCTCTGCGGTGTCGACCGGCTTGGAGGTGGCCACGCCGTCGTCGAGCGCCGCCTTGACTACGGCGGTCGCAGTGATCGCGGACGACTCCCGGAGGTTGTCCACAGGCGGCAGCAGGGAGGCGCCCGGCCCCGATGGGTCGACCTGGTTCGCGACGGCCTGCGCGGCCGCCAGCAGCATGCCCGCGGTCACCTGGGACGCCTCGGAGACGATCGTGCCCAGACCCAGTCCCGGATACAGCAGCGCGTTGTTGGCCTGTCCGATCTGGTAGGTCACGCCGTCGTACTCCACGGGCGCGACGGGGATGCCGGTCGCGACGAGCGCCTTGCCCCTGGACCAGACGAGGACGTCGGCGGGCATGGCCTCGATCCTGGAGGTGGGGTTGGAGATCGGGAAGATGATCGGCCGCTCGGTCCCCTCGGACATGGCCTCGACGACCTCGCGGGTGAACGCGCCGTGCACCGTGGAAGTGCCCAGCAGGATCGTCGGCTTGACCCTGCGAACCGCTTCCAGCAGTGAGATCGCGCCATCGCTCCGGGCCCAGTCCGCGACCTCCGACGGTTCGCGCGCGTAGGTCTGCTGGAAGTCGCGCAGATCGGTCATGTCACGGGTGAGCAGGCCCTGTTTGTCGATCAGCCATACCTGGGCGGCGGCCTGCTCCGGATCCGCGCCGTCGCGGATCATCGCGTCCCGCAGCTGGTCGGCGATGCCCACCCCGGCGGTTCCGGCGCCGAAGACGACCAGCTTCTGGTCCCGCATCCGCACGCCACTGACCCTGACGGCGGACAGGGCGGCGGCCAGCGTGATGGCTCCGGTGCCCTGCATGTCGTCGTTGAAGATCCGGTACCGGCCGCCGTACTGCTCCAGGATCCGCCGTGCGTTGCTGGGACCGAAGTCCTCGAAGTGCAGCAGCGCATTGGGAAACGTGGACGATGCCGTCTCCAGGTACTTCTCGATGAACGCGTCGTAGTCGGCGCCGTGGACGCGAGGGTGCCGGTTGCCCAGATACAGCGGGTCCTCCAGCAGCGATGTGCGGTCCGTGCCCACATCCAGCGACACAGCAACGACGCGGCGAGGGTCGATGCCGGCGGCGGCCGTGTACACCGCGAGCTTCCCGACCGAGATCTGGATCCCTCCCACGCCCCAGTCGCCGATGCCCAGGATCTCCTCCGCGTCGGTGCACACGATCAAGTCCACGTTCTCGGGCCCGAGTTGCAGCGTGGCAAAGGCCTTTTCCATGTCGTCGGGCCGGTCGATGGACAGGAAAATGCCCCGTGGGCGCCGGTACTCGTGTGAGTACTTCTCGATCGCCTCTCCCACAGTGGGGTCGTACACGATCGGCAACAGCTCGGCGAGGTGGTCGCCGAGTACCTTGAAGTACAGGGTTTCGTTGCGATCATGCAGCTGTTCCAGATACACGTTCTTGGCGAGATCGCTGTCCTGAACCTGCATCTGCTGGTAGGCACGTTGTGCCTGCCGCTCGAGCGTGAGCACTCCAGAGGGCAGGCGCCCGGTGAGGCCGAGCGCGTCCCTCTCCTCGGGCGTGAAGGCCACGCCACGATTGCGAAGCGGATCGACGAGGATGCTCGGCGTCGCCGGGGTCTGCGCGTGGCTCTCGGTCATGGGAATCTCCCTGTGTGCGCATGCCGAGTCGGTTCTGACCGGGGTGACTGCGTGGACACACTCCATGCCACGGCCACCGGCGGGTCGAAGGGGAGCCGGGGACGCGGACGTGCGATGCCCGTCACCCAGACAGCAGGTGCGGCCATCGCCGCGAAAGTCGGGCGAGAGCGTGCCTCGATCGGAACCAGCGGAGGCCTGCGTGGCTCCGGGGCCCGGCGGAATATGGAGGTCTGAGGCTGGTGTCCCCACGCGGGCGGCGCTGGCACCTACGCCGCCCGGCGGGCCAGCCACGCACATCGCGATGGACGCCTCGTCGGTGCCACGGTCTGAGTTCAGGCTAACTACCGGCTGACGGGCTGCGCGACCTCACTTGGCGACGCGGCGGATGACCAGCACGGCTATGTCGTCGAGGTGATCCACCGCGACCGCGGCGCCAAGGATGCGGTCTGCGGTTGCCTCTGCGTTCAGCCCGTCCTGAAGAGCAGCGTCGGCCGCGCGGGTCGACGTGCAGCATGGCGCAGCCGGCGAAGCGCATGCTGACGGTGAACCTGCAGGGCCTGCTGCATGTCACCCACGCGGCGCTGCCGCATCTGCTGCGCGCCGCCGAGGACTCCCCCCGCCGCGTCGCGGACCTGGTCAACATCAGATCGACCGCCGGGCGTGTGGCCCGGCCGGGCACGGCGGTCCACAGCATGACGAAGTTCGGCGTGAACGGGTTCACCGAGGCCCTGCGCCAGGAGGTCATGCGACAGCGAGTGCGCGTGAGCGTGGTCGAACCGGGGACGGTGAACACCGAGTTCGTCACACACTCGCGGGACGAGATCAGGGCGTCACCGGACCAGCAACTGGCCGGGATGGAGATGCTGCGTCCCGAGGACATCGCCGACGCGGTTGCCTTCGTCGTCACGCGCGACCGCCGGGTGTCGTCAACGAGGTCCTCGTCCGCGCCGCCGATCAGACCTGGTGAAACCCGTTACGGCACAGACCCGCCGGCGGCAGATCTCCATCGGCGTGCCCGCGATCGCCGCGACAGCCGTCTGACGGCGCCCCCCACCGAAGCACCCGGTGACCTGCCGCCCTGAGGAGATCGGGACGGCCCGCCGGAAGGAGCACGCAGACATATGGAACAGCAATTCGGAGGCGCTACGGCACTGGTCACCGGCGGCGGCACCGGCATCGGCCGGGCCTGCGCACTGGCCCTGGCCACAGCCGGCTGCACCGTGACCGTCGCAGGACGTACCGAGGACGTACCGTGGCGACACTCGAAGTAACCCGTACGCAGGATCAACGAGCCGGCGGTGCGGCCCGCTATGTCCAGTGCGACGTCGACGAGGATTCGGTCGCACACGCCGTCCAAGTGGCCGCACCGCTGATCGCCGAGGGCCGATCACCGGACGTGATGGCGGCCGGGGTGGCGGCACACCCCATCGGCAGGATCGCGGAGGACAAGCGACTTGCCTGTGCGCTCCTTCCACCACATCGCCCTCTCCGTCGCGGATCTCGACCGGCAACGCCACTTCAGGTCAGAATCCATCGACTTCTACGACAGCCTCTGCGAAGGCCTGCGGAGCCTCCTGCGGAACGTTGTGTCCTACGGCCAGGGTCCGGTGTGCGTATTTTCCCGTGAATTTCTTACGATAAGCCGATCCGTTTCCCGGCGGGGTGAACGGATCGTGGGCTCCGTCAATGGTGATCGTCGGTACCCCGATGACAGGCGCCGTGGCGAGACGCTTTTCCAGGGCGTCGTACCGGGGCTCACCTTTCGCGAGCCCAAGTCGCCAGCGGTAATTGTCGATCACGATACTGACGTAATCCGGGTTTTGGAAAGCTGCTGCCGTGCGATCGAAGGTGGCTTCGCTGAAATTCCATGTCGGAGAGTTGAACCGCCACACCAGTTTGGCCAAGTCGTGTCGGTACTCCTCGAGGCCAAGCACACCTCTTTCGGTGGCGAAGTAGTATTGATACCACCATGCCCATTCGCTCTTCGGTGGCGACGGCATCTTATTGGCTTCGACATTCACGATCAGATAGCCGGTCACGGAGATCAGCGCCTTGCAGCGCTCCGGCCAGAGAGCCGCTATGATGTCGCCCGTCCGTGATCCCCAGTCGTACCCGGCGAGGATGGCCCTATCAATCCTGAGGGCGTCCATCAGGGCGATGGTGTCAACAGCGAACGCCGACTGTTGGGCATTCCTGGGCGTTTTGCTTGAAAGGAATCGCGTCGTGCCGTGACCTCGCAGATAAGGGACAACCACCCTGTATCCCTTCGCTGCGAGCAAAGGCGCGACCGCGACGTAGCTGTGAATGTCGTAGGGCCAGCCATGCAGAAGTACAACCGGCTGCCCGTGCACAGGTCCGGCCTCGACATACCCTACGCTCAGATCGCCGGCTTTGATCTGTTTCACGGGACCAAAGGATGTGCGTGTCACAGGGTTGTCTGCGGGGTAAGCCACAGGTTCTTCCGGCTTGTACTGCACACTACCGGCCATTCCGAACTGGGCCGTCGCCGCAGCAGCGGCGGCTGCGGCGCCGAGGAAGTGACGACGACTGTGCGTGAGCCGGGGTATTTCCATCGACGCATCTCCTTGTTGAGACGGCACTGGCGGTCCACGGATGCCGTGACATTGAATGAGGGAGTCGGGAATCACATTCGCCTGATATTCGCGCCGGGGTCTTCATGACTGCACCCTCGTACTGACGCTTCCTCCCTGCCATGCAACACCCGTCAGAGTGGTGGCGCCTCGCGCATTGCTCCGCCTGAGTGATTCGAGCACCCGGCCCGTTTTCTCGCACAGGCGGCCGTGCTGACCGTTGCGACCTGCCTTCTCGCGGCCAATGCGGTCGAGTAGGGGAAACGATGGCCGTGCGAGCACCGCCGGCCGCTTGTTCCCCGATCGAGCGGGGAACCCGGGCTCAGCCGGTCCCGGCACGTGGTGGGCCCGGTGTACGGCCTGGCTCCGCACCCGCACGAGAAGGGGCACGGCGATGACGACTCCTGGCGATCTGCCCACACCCGAGCAGGGGCTTGTTCTCACTCATTTCCTGACCGTGCGCGACGTCGCGAGATCGAGTCGCTTCTACGCCGAGATCTTCGGCGGTGAGGTCGTGCTGAAGGAGAACCCGGCCATCGTGAAGGTGGCCAACAGCTGGATCATCATGAACCCCGGAGGGGGACCCACCCCGGACAAGCCCGGTGTGACCCTGGCACCGCCGGGGACCGCAGACACCGTTTCCAGCTTCCTGAACGTCCGTGTCGCCGACATCGGCGCCTTCTACGCCGACGCCGTGGCCAAGGGTGCCGAGTTCCTCACGGAGCCTCTTGACCGGAAGGCCGAGCTGCGCTGCTACCTGCGCGACCCCGACGGCTACCTCATCGAGGTCGGCCAGGCCACCGGCATGCTCCACGGCGTGTTCGCCGATCCCTCTGCCGGATCGGGTCGCTAGTGCCCCCACAGGCAATGTTCGCCCCGGGGCACTGGTCCGGCGGCAGGGGGCAGGATCCGTGTGCAACTCTCGGGTTGCGTGTCGGGGATCCGCGTGCAACTCTAGAGTTGCACATCCGATGGCGGAAACGAAGGAGTCCCCTCATGAGCGAGGACCGGATCGAACGCGAAACCCTGATCGAGGCGCCCTTGGAACGGGTCTGGTCACTGGTGGCCCAGCCCGGGTTCTGGGTCGCCGACAAGGCGAGCCTGCCCGGCACCGTGGCCAAGGAAGGCGAGTCGATGGTGGCGCGGAACCCCGAGCACGGCGACTTCCCGGTGCGCGTGGAGAAGGTCCAGCCGCCTACGTACCTGGCCTACCGCTGGACCAGCGCATTCCCCGGCGAAGAGCTGCGCGAGGACAACAGCACCCTCGTGGAGTTCACACTGACCCAGGAAGGGGACCGGACGCGCCTGCGTGTCGTGGAAAGCGGGTTCGCGGCGCTGGCCGGCTCCGAGGAACTGCGCAGTCAGAACCTGAAGGACCACAGCGAAGGCTGGCCTCTGGAACTCGACGCGCTCAAGGCGCGCGCCGAACAGCCCTCCACGTGACGGAAGACCGACCTGGCGCCACCGAGATCGTCGACAGCGTCCTCGGCGCGCTCGCCGACCCGACGCGACGCCGGCTGCTCGATCTGCTCGCCGCTCAGGGCGAGGCCACCGCGACGACGCTCGCCGAACGGCTTCCCGTTTCGCGGCAGGCGGTGGTCAAGCACCTCGCCGTCCTGGACGCCGCCGGGCTGGTTTCCGGCAGCCGGGTCGGACGCGAGGTTCGGTACGAGGTCCGGCCCGCGGCACTGGACGCGACGGCGCGGTGGATGGCCTCGCTCGCGGCCGACTGGGATCGGCGCCTGGCCAACATCAAACGCGTCGCCGAGGCAGCGGAACGGGATGTCGCCGAGGCGGCGGACCGGGATACGGGCTAGTGCCCCGGCAGGCAATGTTCGCCCCGTCGCGACGCCCGGCACGCACTCTCGCCGCACCGGCCGAAAGCCCAAGTACGTCCAGTACGAGGAC
>NZ_JBEYZY010000013.1:0-221882 GCF_040646295.1 Streptomyces sp. NPDC046197
AGTACGTCCAGTACGAGGACTTCCGGCCGGCACGCCGAGAGCACGCACCGGACGTCACTCCTTGACGGGCGAACGTTGCCTGCCGGGGCACTAGTACTCCAGCCGTAGTCGTGGATCTTGGAGGGCCGCCATCGACAAGTAGCCGGGTACGAGAAAAGTGAGCGGAGTGAGCACTCACTCATTGACGGAGTGAGCACTCACTCCGTACTCTCGCGGTCATGACAGCACCCAAGGAGAACCAGACCACCCGCCGTCGCGCTCCCGGCATGTCGCCGGAGCAGCGCCGCGAAATGATCATCCAGACCGCGATCCCCCTGATCGCCGAGTACGGCGCCGCGGTGACGACCGCGAAGATCGCCCGCGCAGCAGGCATCGGCGAGGGCACGATCTTCCGGGTCTTCGCCGACAAGGACGAGCTGCTGCAGGCCTGCGTGGCCGAGGCGCTCTCCCCCGAGCACGCGGTCCGCGAGCTCGACGCGATCGACGTATCCCAGCCGCTGCTCGACCGGCTCGCGGAGGCGGCCGAGGCACTGCAGGCGCACATGTCCAGGATGGGCGCGATCGCCGGCTCGCTGGGGCATCGAGGCGGCAAGCACCCCGGCACGGTGCGCGGCGCGGGCCGCAGCGAGTCGACGACCCGTATCCGCGCGGCCCTCGCGGAGCTGCTGGAGCCCGACAAGGACGCCCTGCGCCGGCCGCCGGAGCAGATCGCGGCCCTCTTCTACGGACTGCTCTTCATCCAGCCGCGTACGGAGGACGAGCCCGACCTGACCCCGCAGGAGCTGGTGGAGGTCTTCCTGCACGGGGCGCTCTCCGGGGGCGCCAAGTAAACGCACGGAGAAGGCGCCTGGGGGTTATGGCCCTGGCCGTAACCCCCAGGCGGGTCGGGCCGAGTCCCAGCAAGAGCGGACCCTCGTGCCAGATCGCGGCGATGGCCACCGCCGTGATCGTCAGGCCGATGTTGGCGATGTCGGAGCCGTAAGCGAGGTCGGGGGAGGTCTGGGGTGGGGTCGGAGACGGATGCGGCCACCGGTGATCATCGGTGTGTGAAGACTGAAGATCAGGCGGTGGCCGCTGGTCACAGCGTAGACCCTGGCGGTTGGGACGATGACTTCGCAGGGCTGATGCGGCGCATAGGCGGACGGTTCGCGCGTGCCGAACCCCGTCGTCGGGTGGGGAAGTTCGTCCGAGGGCTACTGGCGGACCCGCCGCGGAAGAACTGCTGGACGATCGCGGAGTGGGCCGGTGAGGCCACACCCGATGGGATGCAGCATCTGCTGAAGCGGGCGAAGTGGGACGCGGACGCAGTCCGTGACGATCTGCGTCAGTACGTCGTCGACCACCTGGGCGCCGAGCAGGCGGTGCTAATCGTCGACGAGACGGGCGATGTGAAGAAGGGGCAGACGACGGTCGGGGTGCAGCGTCAGTACACCGGCACGGCGGGCAGGATCGAAAATGCGCAGGTGGCGGTCTACCTGGTGTATGCCACCGAGCATGGACACGCCGCTGTGGACCGGGAGTTGTACCTGCCCCGTATCTGGGCCGAGGACCCTCAGCGATGCCGGGCAGCCGGGCTGGAGTCCGACACCACGCGCTTTGCGACCAAGACGCAGCTGGCCGCGGCAATGATCGAGCGGTTCTGCGAGGCCGGGCACGCGGTCGGCTGGGTGACCGGGGACGAGGTCTATGGAGGCAATCCCGCTCTGGCGCAGATGCTGGCTGAGCGCCAGATCGGTTCTGTCATGGCCGTCTCGTGCCGCACCGAAGTCCGCACGGCCGGTGGGAAGTTCCGTGTCGATTCACTGGTACGCAAGGTGCCGCGCACCGCCTGGCAGCGAATGTCCGCCGGAGGCGGCGCGAAAGGGCCGCGCCACTACGACTGGGCCGCCATCGACCTGCTCCCGGAGGCCGTCGCGAGCATCTACCGGCTGCTCATCCGCCGCAACCGCACCACCGGCGAACTGGCCTACTACCGCTGCTTCAGCCCCCATCCGGTGCCGATCGGCACGCTGGTACGCGTCGCCGGGATGCGTTGGAGGATCGAGGAGACCTTCCAGGCCGGCAAAGGACTCGCCGGCCTGGACGAGCACCAAGTCCGCCGCTACACCCCCCTGGCTGCGCTGGGTCACCCTGGCCATGCTCGCGCATGCCTTCCTCGCCGTCGTCCGCGCCCGCGAGCACCGCGATCACCCCGTCCCCGACGGGCTGATTGCACTCACCTGCAACGAGATCCAGCGACTGTTCGCCACCCCCTCAACGCCGCCCGACAACCAACGCGAACACCGTCTGCGCTGGTCCCTATGGCGCCGCCGGCACCAAGCCCGGGCCCGCACATGCCACTACCGCCGCCGCACAGCCACACCATGAAGATCCACAACTACGGCTGGAGTACTAGCCTGCTGCGGTGGCTCCGTTCCCTTGGGCACCGTAGCAGCCCTGGTAACCGTCGCGGACAGTTCCGTAGATCTCCAGGTCGGGCTGGCGGGGTTGTGGCCGCCCAAGGGGTGGTCGGGGATGCACTCACCCTTCCAGTCCGGGCTGGCCATCAGCGCGGTGAACACACTGCGCGAGGCGCCGTTGCGAGCCCTGCCCTTCCTGTAAAGCAAGCTTGACAGCCATGGAGGGGTGACAAGTAAGCTTTACACGTGCGAAACAGCGTCAGGGAACTGCGGTCGTCACGAGGGCTCTCCCAGGGCCAACTGGGCACGGCCCTCGGGGTCTCACGGCAGACGATCAACGCCATCGAGACCGAGCGGTACACACCTTCCCTGCCGCTCGCCCTGTCCATGGCCAAGTTCTTCGAGGTCAGCGTTGAGGAGATGTTTCATGCCGATGAGGGCCCAGCAGATGACCAGTAGCACAGCCAGGTGGTCCGTCCCCGGCTTCTTCCTCGCCCTCGGAGGCGCCTGCCTCGTGGCCGCGACTTTCGGAGGCCGCCTCGCTCTCGGCCTGGTGACATTCGGGATCCTGGCGGTCTGCAGTCTCGCCTTAGTGCTGCTGGGACGCCGGAACGAGACCTATCAGGGCCTCACCGAAAAGGAACCCGACGAGCGCTTCGCCCGGATTGCAGGGCGAGCCTGGGCCGGCACGGGCGTGGTGCTTACCGTGGGCAATCTCAGCGCCTTCATCGGTGAGCTGGCATCCGGACGAAGCGGCGATCCGTACTTCTGGTTCGTGGCCACCGCCGCCATCACCTACGTCGCATTCGTCGTCTTCTGGTCTCGGCATACCTGAGACGCCGTCGCCTTGAACGGCTCGTCACCGTACGTCCAGCCAGGCAACGCGATCGTCCTGGTCACCGGAGGTCGGTGCTTCCCAATGCTGAAGTCAAGCCGTCGCAGGGACAGGTAGTGCGACTTGATAGCACCGTCGGTCACGGATCAAGGCCCACAGAACGTTGACGCGCCGGCGGGCGAGGGCGAGCACGGCCTGGGTGTGCCGTTTGCCTTCGGCGCGCTTGCGGTCGTAGAACTGGCGCAAGTTGGGGTCGAACTGGACGCTCACCAACGCCGACGTGCAGAAGACCCGTTGGAGGCCTCGGTGGTAGCGCTGAGGACGGTGGAGATTCCCGCTGATCTTGCCCGAGTCGCGCGGTGCAGGGGTCACTCCCGGGAAGGCAGCGAGGCGATCAGGACTGGCGAACGCATCCAGGCTGCCGCCGACGGCGACGAGGAACTCGGCGCCGAGCACCGTGCCGATGCCGGGCAGGGACTGGATCACCTCGGCGAGTTCGTGCTCGCGAAACCGGCCCTCAATGAGCTTGTCCGTCTCAGAGATCTTCTCGTTGAGGGCCATCACCTCCTTCGTGAAGGTGAGCACCATCTTCGCAATGGCCGTTCCACCCGCGACGGCAGTGTGCTGCCGCTCGGCGGCCTCCACAGCCTTCGTCGCAAGTGCTTCGGATCCGCGGACCTTGCGGTTGCGCAGCCAGGTGGTCAGCCGGCGCTGGCCGGTGCGCCGGATCGCGGCCGGGGTCTGGTAGCCCGTCAGGAGCATCAGCGCTCCGCTGGTCCCCAGGTCGAGAGCCCGTTCCAGGGCTGGGAAGATGCTGGTCAGCAGTGACAATACAGAGAAGATCGACTCGGCCGTAGCGGGCGATGGTGTTGGTCAGCACTTTCTCGTCCGCGGCCTCGACCAGTTCGTTGACAAGCTTGGTGGCGAGCGTGTAGCGGACCCGGTAGCCGGCCATCGCGGCCTCGGTGCCCAGCGCGATCAGCAGGTGGGACTTACCGGTGCCGGAGTCGCCGATCAGGCAGAGTGGCAGGCCCTTCTTGACCCACTCGCAGGTCGCCGGGGTGTGGATGACCGCCGGATCCACGCTGGGGTTCGCATCGAAGTCGAAGGTCCGCAGTGATTTCTCACGGGGAAAGGCGGCGGCCTTGATCCGTCGTTCCGAACGGCGGCGGGCCCGGTCGTCGCACTCGGCCATCAGCAGCTCGGCCAGGAAACCGCGGTACGACATCTGGTCGCGGGCTGCGGCTTCGGCGAGTTCTGGGAACTGGGCTCGGATGGTGGGCAGCCGGAGCATGCGGCATGCCTGGTCGACGGCAGCATCGGCGGCCTGTTCGGTGAGTCCACGGTGGCGTTTGAACGTCGTCATGGCGAATCTCCCTCGACGGCGGAACAGTCCGGCCGCTGCCGCTGCCGCGGTCGCAGCAGCTGGTCGTAGGGGGGCGAGGAACAACGGAACGAAAACTGGCGCTAAGCCCTTCGCGCGCCTGAGAGCGCTTTGACCTGGGGTTAGGCGAAGGCGGAGCCTTCGGCAGTCGTGTTGATCACTGACTGGCTGGAGGTCCGGAGTGCCGGTCGAGTTTCTGACGGATGAACAGGCCGCAAGCTATGCGGCGTACGACGGGGCGCCGTCGCGTACGGGGTTGGAGCGGTTCTTCTTCCTGGACGATGCGGGCCGGGAACTGATCGAGTCCAAACGGCGGTACCACAACCGCCTCGGCTTCGCGGTACAGCTGACGACCGTGCGCTACCTCGGGGTGTTCCCGGACGACCCGACCGACGTGCCGACCGAAGTCGTCGACTACCTCGCCGAGCAACTGGGCATCGCGGACGCCTCGGTGCTGAAGGCGTACGGCGAACGGGAGAAAACCCCGTTCGAGCACATGTGGGAGCTGCGGAAGCTCCTGGAGTACGCGGAGTTCGCCGACGCGGAGGCGGAGCTGCGGGTGTGGGTGGACGCGCGGGCCTGGACGACCGGGGAGGGCCCGAAGGCGCTGTTCGACGCGGCGACGGGGTGGCTGCGCGAGCGGCGGGTGCTGCTGCCCGGCGTGACCACGCTGGCCCGGTTGGTCGCCTCCGTGCGAAGGACGGCGAACCAGCGGCTGTGGGACACCCTCTACGTCCTGCTGAGCACCGGTCAGCGGGCGGTGCTGGATTCCCTGCTGACGGTGCCGCCGGGCGCCCGGGTGTCGGAGCTGGACCGGCTGCGCCGGGCACCGGTGCGGATCTGCGGGCCCCAGATGAAGTGGGCGCTGGAGCGGGCGGCGGAGGTCTCCAATCTTGGGATGGGCGAGGTGGACGTGTCCGCGAACCGCCGCGGCGGCTGGCGGAGCTGTCCCGGTACGGCATCGACGGCAAGGCGTCGCTGCTGCGCCGGCACGGCGACTCCTGGCGCCTGGCGACGCTGCTGGCGACCGCAGTCTATCTGACGACCCGCGCGGTCGATGACGCCCTGGACCTGCTGGAGGTGCTGATCCCTGCGGATCATCGGGTCCATCCACACCGGGGCCATGCGTGCGTACGACGTCATCCGCATGCTGACGCGGGACGGGCGCCCCACCCCGCTCGGCGACGCGATCGCCCACTACGGGCGGATCGCCAAGACGCTGCACATCCTGCGCCTGGCCGACGAGCCCGGCTACCGGCGGCAGATCAAGAGCCAGGCCAACCTCCAGGAGGGCCGCCACTCCCTCGCCCGGAAGATCTTCCACGGCAAGGCCGGGCAGCTCTACCAGCGCTACCAGGACGGTATGGAGGACCAGATCGGCGCCCTGGGCCTGGTCCTCAACGCGCTCGTGCTGTTCAACACCCGGTACATGGACGCCGCGGTGAACCAGCTGCGCGGGGACGGCTCCGGCGGGCGCGACGAGCGCGTGGCCCGCCTCTCCCCGTTCGTACGGAACCACGTCAACATGCTCGGCCGGTACTCGTTCCAGCTCCCCGAACTGCCGGGCGGCCTGCGCCCGCTGTGCGACCCGGACTCGGGCGATGAGGTGTGACCCCGGTACGGTGACCGTCACCGCCGAGGCTGTCCCGGCGGTGACGTTTGCACTGGTCACCGGCTCGTAGGATGCCGGGAGCCGTAACACCGGCGTAGGGCGTGGCGGCGGGTGCGGTAGGCGGCCGGTGAGAGCTCCAGGCTGCTGCTGGGCCGGGACTGGGATGCGGGCGGCCGCCACACCGAGTGGGTGCGGCGGCCGTGGGTGGAATCGGCTCGTGGTTCGAGTCAGTCAGCAGCGCGGTGGATCAGCCCGGCGCCACCGCGCCCTCTGGCACTCCGAACCACTCCTCCAGCGCCTCCGCCAGCCCGGCCGTCGACGTCGGCGCCCCCGCGTCGGCTGCCCAGGCCGTGAAGCCGTCCGGACGGACGAGGACCGCCGCCAGTTCCGGGCGGGACGGGCAGCCGGCCGTCAGGGTGTCGACGCGGCCGGCGTACCCCACAGCGAGGGCCCGGAGCCCCGGGTCGTCGGTGAGGTCGAGCAGGAGCGCCCGGCCGCTGTGGAGGTGGTCCGCGAGGCGGCCGCCGTCGGTGAGTTCGAGGTCCGGGGTGCTGCGGCCGGTCAGCGGGTGCTCGCCAGACAGCTCGTAGCGCACTCCGGCACCGTTGAGCCGCGCGGTGAGGTACGTGGTGCCCACGACCGTCCCGGCCAGGTCGCTGACGATCTCGCGCAGGGCCCGGGACTGCGGGTCCGGGCGCATGGCCGCGGCCTGGGACCGGGTCCAGTCCAGGACCCACGCGCCGACCGGGTGCCGCTCGGAGGTGTACGTGTCCAGCAGCCCTTTCGGCGCCCGGCCGCCGATCACCGCGGCGAGCTTCCAGCCGAGGTTCATCGCGTCCCCGATTCCCAGGCTCAGCCCCTGGCTGCCGAACGCGGAGTGCACGTGCGCCGCGTCGCCCGCCAGCAGCACCCGGCCCTTGCGGTAGTCGGTGACCTGGCGGGCGTGGTCGGTGAAGCGGGTCGCGGTCCGCACCTCGGTGATCGTGACGTCCACGCCGGAGACGCGGCGCAGCCGCGCCTGGAGGTCCTCGGTGGTGACCGGCGCGTCCCGGTCGGCCGGCGGGCCGTCGAACTCCACGGTGACGACGCGGCCCGGCATCGGCCCGTAGGCGTACACCCCGGTGTCCGTGGCGCTCCAGCCGACCTTCAGGTCCTCGGCGCCGGTCATCTCCACGACCGCCTGGTGACAGGTGATCTCCGGGTCCGTACCGGGAAATTCGAACCCCGCGAGCTTGCGGACCGCGCTGCGGCCGCCGTCGCAGCCCACGAGCCAGCCGGCGCGTATCGCCCCGTCGCTCGTCCGCACGGTGACGGCCCCATCGTCCGCGTCGAAGCCGGTCAGCTCCACTCCCCGGCGCACGTCGACGCCGAGCTCGTCCGCCCGCCCGCCGAGCAGCCGCTCGATGTCCTGCTGCGCCACGAAAGCGATCTCGGCGGCGGGTCCGGCGTCGCCGAGGCCCGGCTCCGTACGGTCGACCAGGTCGGCGCGCAGCATGATCCCGGCGAAGTGCCCGACGAACCCGAGCCCTTGGCCCGCGGCCCCGCCCCCGTCCCCGCCGTTCCGCTCGCGCATGAATGCCTGGAAGCGGTCCATCGCCTGCCGCTGCACCTCGGCCAGCGCGGGCAGCATGCCTCGGCGGTAGAGTGCCTCGGCGCTGGGCGTGGTGATCGCCCCGCCCTTGATCGTCGGGTCCACTTCGGTGAGGCGCTCCAGGACGGCCACCCGCGCGCCTCCGAGCCTGAGCTCGCAGGCCAGCATCAGTCCGACCGGGCCGCCTCCGGCCACCACTACGTCATAGTCCATGGCGCCGACTATGACCGAGGGCCAAGAAGGCCAAAAAGGCGCCGCGGTGTCAAGGACTGGCCTCGCGAGGAGAATGGGGCCGACGCAGTTGCTGGCCTTGAATGCGGAATGTCGTCACGGTGGGGCGGGGACGAGGCCGGTGCTGACGAGCAGGGCGGCGACCGGGAGTCGACGGCAGAGCCGGCGCGGCTGCTTGACCGGGCCGGACGCGTCGAGGAGGCCCATGGCCGGTGGCGCCGGGCCGCCGAGGCTGCCGACGTCCGGGCCGCGGTCACCGTCGGCGCGTACCTGCAACGAGACGGGCAGGACGCTGAAGCGCTGCGATGGTGGTCCAAGGCGGCCGATGCCGGCGACGTGGAGGCCCCCTGCCTGCCGGCCTACCACCTGACGCCGCCGGGCGCGCCGAAGAGGCCCGCGACTGGTGGGAGCGAGCGAACCAGGCCCGGCGCGAGTACTACTACGTCGATCGGTCGACCTGCTGGAGGACGACGGGCGCGTACCCGAGGCGCTGGCGTGGCTGCAGCAGTGGGCCGCCGCCGGTGGCTGGCCCGCCCTGGCCCGCGGTCGCCTCGCTCTAGGCAACCACGAGCCATGGTTCGCTCGCCCAGGTCCTGGTGCAGAAGGCCGCAGACCCTCTGGGGATCGGTGAACGTCTCCTCCTGTCGTCCGCCGAGGCGTACGTGCGTTCCCGTGCCGACGTCACTGCGGCACGGGCGGTTCAGGAATGGGAAGAGGCCCGCTCCTCCCTCCGCGCAAGCGGGATCAGGCTCGCCACGATGCTCCTGGACGCCACCCGTGCCCACGAGGACCCGCTCAGCCGGATCGCGGCGTTATGTTGCTCAAAGAACCGTTTCTCCTGGGTGATTTGCGGTCGTTGTGGGGTCGCGGACCGTATGGTGGGTGTCTGGGCTGCGCGCGGCGTCGGGGGATTCACGGGAGGGTGCGTGGACGCGCATCGCACATCGGGGTTGAGGGTCTTCGTTCCTTTCAAGTACGACCTGGGTGGGACCGTTGTCGACACCAGGTGCCTCGCGGAGGTGTTGGAGGCGCAGCATGGCGAGGTGGTCGTGGACACGACACTGCTGCGCAGTTGGAACCTGTCCTATCTTGCCGGGCACGCACCGGTTCTTTCGTGCACGCTGCCCGGCGGGGAAGCGGTACTCGCCGGAGCCAAGTGGAGCTTCGACTGCCGGATGCGGGTATACCCGTGGCTCGGCGTGGTGTCGGTCGACTTCACCTTCGCCCTGAACGAGGGAACGGCTGATATCGAACGCTTCTACGACGACCTGGTCGAGTGGAAGAACCGGGACTACCTGCCCTACCTCCACCAGTGCGACGCCTTCAGCGACCACTTGCATCTCCATATCCCGCCCGGTCTGCGGTCCGGTGCCTCCGATGTGTACGGATCCGCGGTGCGGGCACTGCGGCACGCGGCGTCGGGCATCATCGAGCCCCGGCCGTTCTGCTACGCCTTTCACGACTTCCGCCTGTGCTTCATCGGCGGCCTCGGTGACCTGCCCGACGAGCGGGCTCGGGGTCTGCTCTGGCTGTCCGGCAGCGGTTCCGTCACCCTCGGGGACGGGCTTGCCGACTCGCTTGACTTCAGGGGCCTGGAGGTCGCGAGCTCCGGCTGGTCGACGGTGATCCGGGCAGAGCCCGAGACGATAGCCTCCGAGGCGGACACCGTCACAACCCTGCTGAACCTGGTTCACGCCCAGTGGTATGTCTGCCAGCTTTGGATCAACGCCCACGACCTGCGTGGGCAGCAAGGAAGCGCGGGCCAACGACTGGCGGACGCCCACATTCTGTCCGCGAACCAGACAGCCCTCGTGCAAGATCTGTCGGAGATCGACAATCTTGACGTCATGCTCAAGGACCCCGCTCTGCTACGGGTCGCCGAGTACCTTGAGACGAACCTGAAGGTACGCAGGCACAAGGAGACCGCCATGTCGCGCCTGCACGCGCTGGAGAACCACTCGCGCCAGCTGGCCGACTACAACAACGAGGCGGAACTGCGGCGTTTCCAGGCCCTGTTCGCAATCTCGGCTGCCGCCGGAACGGCCAGCCTCGTCCCCGCCCTCGCCCAGGTCGGATTCACTCCGGTCTATGTGGTGGCCACCGTCATTCCCCTGCTTTGTCTCTGGGCCATGTTCGCAGTAGATTTCACCGCTGTACGGCGATGGCTCAGGACACGGCACCGACAACCCTGAGCGGCCCAGGCCGGCCCGGGGGTCGATGCGACCGAGGAGTGGCGTGAGGGCGATCAGTACACGGTGGTACCGGCCAGGGGCGATTCCCACCGCGGAACAGCGCGAACTGGCCGACATGTTCACGGAAGTCGCTGGCGACTTCGTCCCCCCGCTCACCTCACGGGAGGGCACCACCCAGTCGGACCTGCGTGAACGCGACCCAGCGGCCGCTGCCCCAGACGGCTACCTGACGCAGTTGCTCCAACAGGACCTCATCCTGTGCAAGCGCGGGGACCAGACCGCCGGTTTCCTCTCCTTCCGCGGTGACCACCGGGACCCCCGATTTGCCGACCTGTGCCCCTGCCTGTACGTCAGTACCATCGCCGTACGGCACCACCTCCGGCGCCATGGCATTGCACGCGCCCTCTACCGGGAACTCTTCGACCTCCCGGAGCCCATGCCGCCGTGGATCGTGCTGCGCACATGGTCCACCAACACCGGGCACCTCCAACTCCTGAGCCGCCTCGGCTTCACCACGATCCTCAACCTCAAGGACGACCGCGCCGCCGGAGTGGACACCGTCTACCTGGCGACCAACCGCACCGCGAAAGGCGGAGGATGCGTCAACTCCGCTGTACAGCTTCGGGAGGCGGGCCCCGAAGGTTGGAGGTGTTACTGACGCTGTTGCCGTGGTGTCGTCATGGTGAGTTCGGTTTCGGCGAGGCGTCCGTTGATGAGGGTCTGTCAAACGAACGTGTAACCGCGAGGACACGCTCCGGTGCGGCGCATACTTCTTACACTGGACGACGAGATTGCGGCCGTCGGCCAGGTAGCCGACGACATCCGCGCCCAGGTCGCCGCTCTTGCCGCTGACGACGACCTTCGTACAGCCGTCCCGCCGGCACAGATCCGCGATGTACGTCTCGAACCCCTGCCACGACAACGCGTCGACCTCGGCCATCGACAACTCCCGCGCCCGGGCCTCCTCCTGCGCCCGCCACGCACGGTCCTGGCCGACCGCGCGACGATGCGCCCGCAGCAGCACCCAGCCAACCCCGCCCACCACGGCCACGGCGAGCACAGCCACCAGGACGGGCCACACCACCGACCAATACCCGGCCACCCACACCCCAGCGGCCACCGCCACGACCGCAGCCCACACCTGCAGCTGCCGGCGCGTCCGCTTCTTCAAGCGCCAGCGCCGTCGACGTGCTGCCATCACTCCCCCGCTCCCCCAACCTGTGATCCGCGGCGGGCGCTGACCGGCGCCGTCCGGCACTTGCGCGTGCGGGGACTCATCGGCCGCCGGCCTGAGTGACGCCGCTCGCCAGCTGCCCCAGGATGTTCAAGATTCCCTGGCCCGCCGGGGTGGGCGCGATCAGGACACCCAGCGCCAGGACGATGACGACGGTCAGCTTCTCGTCGAAGCGGCTACGGGCCTCCGTACGCCGCCGCAGCCGCCAGACCACGATGACTGCGAGCAGCAGCGCCACGTTGATGGTCAGCGACCGTCCCAACCTCCCCCACCGACTGGCCTCACCACGCGGGGACGGCAGCACGCCACCCCAGCCTTCTTTGTGTAGCGGGGCCTCAGTGATGTTGGGAGACGAGTTGCCCACGAATGGCACAAAGCCATCGGACCTGGCCGAATACCACACGGCGGATCAGTCGTGGACGTGCACGGCGACGTCTGCGCCTCCATGAAGCCGAGCACCGGCAGACGGCGCGAGGCCCTGCAGGAGCGGGCCAGCCACCCGGCGCGGCTGTGTCACAGCTGAGCTGACGGCTACCTGGGCAAAGCCCTTGCGGCCAGCGCCGCTCTGCAGCTGGCTGGGCATCTCGCTGACACGGCGACGACCTGCGTGGCAGGGGCACCAGTGATCGAGAACGGCATCAGCGAGGGGGCTTACGTGGACGCGCGGATGTGGAACGCGGGCCGTGCTCCGCGCGCAGGCGAAGGTGGTCGGGGTGGAATCCTCGGAACGCGTCCACGTCGATCGCGACGGGCCTGCTGCCCTTGGGATAGGTCGCCTTGATCCGCCGCGCAAGAACGGTCCTTCCGGCGCCGGCAGACGCGCTCAGTACGGTGACGACGGGCTGGTCCTGTGGGACGGCACCGGCGAGCAGCGTTTGGGCGATCTGCTCGAAGATCAGATCGGACTGCTCCTGCGGCAGCACATACGTCCGGTCCACTCCGGGGTCCGTCACTGGTTCAGGCCCTCCGTTATGGACTCCAAGACCGGTGCCTCACGGTCCAGGACTTCCTGGACGGCGTCTGTCTCTCACCCCCCCGGGTCGAGCCTGTTCAGCTGCGAGGTCCACCGGTCGCGCTCTTAGGCCCATTCCCCCTCGCCGGCCGCCACCCGGCTCGCGGCGTGGCCGATCAGCTGAAGGAGAACATCACGGGCCACTTCATAGGCCGCGCCGTCCTGTTGTGGAAGCTGTCGCATGTTTTCTTGCGCCATGACTGCTGGTTCCCTTTCTCTACCCTTGCCACGGGAGCCAGTTGCGATGTCATATTCCATCGACGAGGAGAAACCCCCTTTATGTCAGACTATATCGGCTGGATTCGGTCCCGGCTTGGGCATTCTCCGATCCAGCTCAACTTCGCAGCCGCGTGTGTGGTCACCGACGAGGGCGTCTTGTTGCAGCGGCGCGGGGACGACGGTGCATGGGGTTTTCCGGGCGGTGCGATCGAACTGGGTGAGTCGGCGGCCGAGGCGGCGGTACGGGAGACGGAGGAGGAGACAGGGCTGCGCGTGCGCGTGGACACGCTGCTGGGCGTGTATACCAAGTACCGGCACTCCTACCCCAACGGCGATGTGGTCCAGCCGATCACCATGTTCTTCCGCTGCTCGGTCGTCGGCGGGCAGTTGGGCGGTCAGGACGGGGAGACCCTGGAGCTCCGGTACTTCCCCCTCTCGCGGGTACCAGCGCTGACAAACCTTCAGCACCAGGACGCCTTGTCCGATCTGAGCCTCGGCCGGCACGGCGTCTTCCGCTGAGTCCGGGCGGCTATCGGCGAGGTTCTTTGCGGCGGGGCTCGGAGCTCTGCTCCGGACGAGCGTCGGCGGCAGCGGACTGAGGTGCACCGAGGCACCGAAATAACCGACGGCGGGGGCGGTCTGCGCGGAGTCCCGGCCGAGTTCCGGACCTGGATCCTCAAGGCCGCCGAGGAGTGCAAGGAACCCGAGCTCACTACGGACCTGCTGGCCGCCAAACTCAACCAGGAATCACACTTCAGCACCTCCAATCTGGTCGCGCGCAACCCTGTCCCCGCCCCCCGCGGCCTGCCCTTCGCCGCAACGGCCCGGTCCTGCCTCCCTGGCCGCTTTGAAGGCGTTGATGACCCCACGCGGGCAGTGCTCTACTTCCTTGGTCTTGACCAGATGGGGGGCGATCTGCTCGTGCCGCTTGCAGTCCTCCCAGGTCTTCCGGGACACCTCCAGCAGCTCGGCGGCCTCGTTGCGGTCCAGCAGGTCTTGGTCGTGGTCCTGCTCGGGCAGCGCCGGGATGGGCTTGCCGGCGTAGTAGGCGGCGGTTTGTTCGTTGTCCCACAGCAGCACCCGCGCGTCTTTGGAGCTGATCGACGCGGGGAAGTCCTCGGCCGTGTACGGCTTGGTCTTGGCGAACATGCTCGGCTCCACGCCCGCGACCGCGGCGAGCTCGTCGCGGGTCTGCACGAACTTGCGCCGACCAGCGCGGATCATCGGGCGCCCCCGATGGTCCTCACCGCGGCGTAGTCTCCGCTCCCCCAGCCTGCCTCCGCCCAGAGCCGCAGACGGCGAAGATCCCGTCCTGGCCCGACGGCCGCGTGACCCATACGCCCTACCCGCGTCTGGGCGGCCGCGTCGATGTCGAGATCAGCGGCGTCTGTCTCGACGTGGATGCGCACGAGCGGATTGAGGTTCTGGCCCGGTACGGGATGGCCGTACCCCGGGCCTTCGTCAAAGCGACTCGCCTGTGCTGGCCCGACACGGTGCCCACGATCCTCGTTGAGCACGGGATCGATCCCCTGAACTGGACGAGCGAGGGCACCGACCCCCTCTGGTTTCCCCGCCTGACGTACGTCGAGGCAATAGCACTCGCCGACCTCGCGGCTCTGCTCGAATGGGAATGCTTCCAGGAGCCGAATCCTGCCTCCGAACCAGAGATCGCCGAGGCAGCTCGCGCCGTCGCCAGCCCGGTGCGCCACCTGCAGGAGCCGTACCGCCAACGGTGCATGTTCGGTTGCTGAGCTGACGTGCCGCCGCCCGCCGGCGGCGCCGTACGGCGCGTTCGCCCGCACGCGACCCGGATGCTGCAACGTCTGCCGGAGACCGGCACGATCGTCACCGACGCGGCTTACGCGTCGTCGCCTGGAACCCGCTGGCCAGGCACTGCTGGGCGGCGACCTCGGACAGGGGACGACGAATCTGGCCCGGCGCCGGTTCCTCGGCGAAGGGCGGATGTACGAGAGCTCCAGCACCGAGGAGTTCGGGCCCATCGGGGTGCACGGCTACACCGGGCCGCCGACCGCTACCCGCACGACCCCCAGCTCGCCGTCCTGCTGGCCGAACTGCACGTCGGCAGCGAGGAGTTCTGCCGGCTCTGGGAGACCCGCCCGGTCCACGCGCCCGGCCACCGCACCAAGACCCTCGACCACCCGACGGCAGGGGGCCTCCGCCTGAACTGCGACGTTCTTCTTGTCCCCGAAGACGACCAGGAAGTCGTCCTGATCACGGCCGATCCCGGCTCCCCTTCTGCCCGAACCCTTCGCAGGCTGGCCGCGATGGTCTCTAGTTGACCAGCTCGGAGCCGTCGCTCTTGGACGGCTCACCTCCGCCCGCGCGGAGAGGACGGACAATCCGGGCACGCCGGGAACAGCTGGGCGGCATCATGGCAGTACCTCCCGTAGCCAGGACTGTTCCGCGCGGCTGGTGGCGCGGGCGATGAGGAGCATGCCGCTGCGGTACCGGTCCTTGATGTCCTCGGCGCGTAGCGGGCGGTCGCCGTCGTGGAAGAAGCTGGCGGGCTGCTCCAGGAACTCCAGTCTCCGGCGCAGCACGGCGTGCTGGTCGTTGGTGTCGGGAAGCTGGGAGAGGAAGGCCAGAATCGTGAAGTACCTGGCGCTGTCGCTGATGTCCAGATCGTCGGGCTCCCTGAGCCTGCGCAGCAGTTCGGTGCGGCCGGCGGCGGTCAGGCTCAGGGTGTGCCGCTGGGCAGCCGAGGCGCCCGGCTCAGTGCGCCGCTCCAGCAGGCCAGCCTTGACCAGGCGGTTGATCGCCGGGTAGAGACTGCCGTCGCTGACCGGGCGGGCGTGACCGGCCAAGTGCGCGATGGAGCGGCGCAGTTGGTATCCGTGCAGCGGCCCGTCGGCCAGGAATCCCAGGATCGCGAGTTCCAGCATGCTGCTACTCTCGCACATCGAAACGAGGTACATCGAATCGAGGCAAGGGGTGGGGATGACGTATACGGAAGCCTGGGTGACCGCGCGAGCGCGTGGCGCCTACCAGCACGGCCAGGCATCCTTCGATGTGCGGCCCGAACGTTCGGCGCTGCTGGTCATCGACATGCAGGACGAGTTCACCCGTCCCGGATGGAGCCCCTACTGGGTACCGGCGGCGACCCGGATGGCACCCAGGCTGCGCCGGCTGGTCGAGGAATGCCGGGCCCTCTCCATCCCGGTGATCTGGACCATCTTCGACGACACGCACCTCCAACTGGACCGGCCGCACGCCCTGCGCTATCTCCCGCACGCCGACACCGACTGGCGCCGGCCGGGCCCCGCCGAAGTGTGGGCCCCGATGGGGTACCGCACAGACGAGGCCCTGATCCGCAAACCCTCCTACGGCGCCTTCTACGACACCCCGCTCGACACGATGCTGCGCAACCTCGGTCGCGACACCGTCATCATCACCGGAACCCTCACCAACTACTGCTGCGGCACCACGGCCCGGCAGGCATACGAACGCGGCTACAAAGTCGTGTTCGGAGCCGACATCACGGCCACCGACGACGAGTCCCGGCAGGAACCCGAACTCGCCGTCCTCCGCAAGGGCTTCGCACGCGTGCTGACCGCCGAAGAGATCACAAACCATCTGACCACGAACACATCCGGCACCAGCAACGAGTCCGGGCGAACGTGAGATGACCCTCGGCCGTGGGCTTCAGCCCTTCGCCGTCGTGGGTGTTGCCGGCTCAGACGCCGACGAGGAGGGGGGCAGTCCGTTCGCGTCCGCCAGGACGTGCCTCTTTGAGCTTGCTTGTCTTGGGCTACGGTCCGCAGCGTCCGAAGTCCGCCACATAGGTTCCTGCGCGAGCTGCACCCGTGCCGCCCGGATCTGCAGCACCAGGCACCGCCACTCGGCCAATCCCGGTGAGTCCCGGGTCCAATACGATGGCGCGATGGGTTGGGCTGTTCACCCACCAGGTGAACGCAGCCCGTGGTGAGCCTGCAGTGCCTCCCCAGCCCGTGTATGTGATCTCCGCGGGGGTGAACGACTGGCCTGCACAGTAGCCCGCGTACCTCATCCGAGACGAGGGCGTTGACCTGGTAAGCGGGTTGGTGTGCGAGTCCTTATCTGGACCCCACCACTTCAGGCTTACGGCGGCGAGGGCGTGTGTCTTCGCTGCCGCTATCAGGGCTTGGTTCAGTTTGAGAGCGGCAGCCCGTGTTTGGGTCGCTCAGTATCAATCAAGCAGTCCAGCGCGAACCGTACGAACATGTCATGGATCCCCGTACTGTTTGCCCCCACCAAGATGCCAACCCCTGATCGAAAAGCCCTGAACAAAGCGCACATCACAGGTGAAAACGACCTCTTCAGCGTCGCAGCTCCACCCACAACGGAAGAGGACGCCCTCCTGATCGCTGCCGAGCACTTCGCCTTCTGCCCTGACAACATCTGGCAAGGCAGACGGCCGTACACACTGGCCGCGTACGCAGAGCGACTCACCGGTGTCCACAACTGGGACTTCTGGTGGGGCTGAGGCATCCCCTGCCCGGGAAACGATCAACAGTTGAGGCGGGAAGCGATCTTCAGGGACTTCACGCGTGCCCGATCAGAGGCATTCGCGAACACCCCTCCTACCGCCTGGCTCAGACCCGGGCACAACGGCAAACCCCAGCTGACCCGCCCTTCGCTCGTCGAGTTGGCCTGCGTCGTGGGCCTGCTGCCATTCGTCGAGGGATGCGGCTGCGATCGGGGTGAGCTCGGGCCCATGAAGTTCGACCTGCTGGATCACCCAGCCCTCAGCGTCGAGCTCGACGTAGAATCAGACGCCTTCCTCGTCCCAGTAGCAGCGCATCCATGTCGTCGCCCGGCTGCGGGCTGCCAGAGCGGAACCCGCGCGGACAAGCCTCCGGGTGCGCGAGCACGTTTGATCGCGCCGTGCCGCCGATGAGCTCTCCCGGGCCCCGCTCCGACAGGCGGATCAGCGCAGTCCGGCGAAGAGATCGTTCTCGGGTACAGCCGCGCCGGTGGCGTCCTGGACACGTACGAAAGTCTCCATGCCCATCAACTCGCCGAACCTCTCCTTGCCCATCTTGAGGAAGAAGATGTTCTCGCCCTGACTGGCGTGCGCGGCCAGCGCGTCGAACTTCTGACCGCTGAATGCGGTGGTGTCCACCCACGTGGTGATCTCATCGTCGGGGAGGCCGATCTCGGCCATCGCGGCGGCCTCGGCAGGATCCGGCTCCGGCATGTCCCCGTGAAACTCGCGCATGACCTCACCGAACCGCTGCATCATCGAGCGGGGCATCGTCGTCCAGTACACCTTCGGTGTCAGCGCGGTCATCTCCAGCGCCGCCATCGTGATGCGGTGGGCCTGGATGTGGTCGGGGTGGCCGTAGAAACCATTCTCGTCGTAAGTGACGACCACATCGGGTCGGTAGTGCCGCATGAGTTCCGCGAGTCGGGCGGCGCCTTCCTCCACGGGGGTCTGCCAGAAGGATCCGGGGGCGTCGTTGCTCGGCCAGCCCGTCATCCCGGAGTCGGCATAGTCCAGCATCTCCAGATCGCTGACCTTCAGGACGTCACAACTCGCCTTGAGTTCTTGACGGCGCATCAAGGCGACGGCCGCCGGATCGTGCCCGGGATCGCCCGGCTTGACACCCCCCGGTCCGTCACCGCAACCGCCGTCGGTACACGTCACGAGAACCGTGCGGATGCCTTCCGCCGCGTACCGCGCAAGGACCCCTCCAGTACCGGTTGCCTCGTCGTCGGGGTGGGCGTGCACTGCCATGAGCGTCAAGGGCCGGTCAGTCATGAAACAGTCCTCCTGCAGAAATATGTCTCGGTCCGAGCGCGCGGCGGGCTTACCGCGATCCCGAGGGCCCGGATCCTGCCGGGGCAACGACCTTGTCGTCTCCGTGTCCCCCGCCCGTGCGGCGCCGCTCCCTCGATCGATGCAACAGTGCCGGCCGGCCCGCCTGTTCCCGGCGCACGGAATACCTCGACACCTCGGGCCACAGGACGCTCGGGGGCACCGGAATCAGAAGGTGATCTCCAGGCCGATGAAGGGATACCTGACATGGCGGCGGTGAGCGCGCAGTACCAGTCGCCGAGCCGGGCCCAACACGTACTTCCGCCGGAGCAGGGCGCCCGCCTTCTCGAACGAGGTACAGGCGCGACCGGCATGTCCCTGCGCCCTGTCCGATCCGACTTCCATCCGGCACCAACCGTAAGATTCCGATACGGAATTTGAGACCCTACAAAGGTCGCGTCAGGCCTGCGCCATGTCGACGAAGCGTGAGTAGTGGCCCTGGAAAGCGACCGTGATGGTTGCGGTAGGGCCGACGCGGTGCTTCACCACGATCAGGTTGGCCTCACCCGCGCGGTGGGAGTCCTTCTCATAGGCGTCCTCGCAGTGGATAAGAATGACAACATCCGCCAGCCCGCCAGTGTGCACCCCGGTCGCGGTGCGAATCGCTCGTAAGGATGGCCGCTTGACCAGGTCTTGTCGAACGCACTGCTTGCCGATCCATCGTTGTCCATAGGCGATTGGAGGTCGTCGTAGTGCGGGACACGCGGCTGGTGCAGACGGCAGTGATCGGGAACGAGCACTCGGATGTGCCCGCCGTACTGCCGACCGAAGCCATCGAGCTGGATGGGTTCCGCCGTGTGCATGCCCACGACGCGTTCTGGTGCTTCTCAACCCCATGGCTGCGCGTGGGGATTCCCACCGTCGGCCGCGCCGTGCATGGCAAGAGGTTGTGCCGGGGAGCCGGCCGCAGCAGCGAGGAACAGCGCGTCCAGCCGGCCCTCGGCATCGCCGTCGCTCCAGGTGAGCGCGGTCTGGTAGCCGAGTTCCGCGCCCAGCGTCATGAGGTCCTCGGGGTCCACACCGCCGGCGGTGGAGCGCGCCGTCTGAATGCCCGCGAGGTCCCCTCACCGGCCTGCCCGGCGACTACCCCGGCCTTGTCCGCCGCCGCGCCCTGGACCTGTACGAAGCAATCCCCGACCAGCACCACCACGAGCGCGCCGTACGGGACTTGCGGGACATCCTGGCGGCCGCCTCAAACGCATAGGCCGTCGCTCATGGAGCTCTCCCGCTGGCGGTGAAGCGGCGCCATGCCAGGGGGCCGTCCGTCGACGACGCCGCCCCGGCAGCGGAACTACGCGGGTCTCCGCCCCAGCTCGGGGGATCCCAGGACGGAGACACGCACCTCCAGCTTCAGCCCGCCGGTGCTGCTACGCGCTACGCCGCGGCTCGAACTCCAGCGTCAACAGACATCGTGCGCGAACCCCCGGCCCCCATATGACAGCCGGGAGTGAGGGGTTTAGCGTCGAAATGGAGCTCGATGACTCCACTTGTATGAGGCGGGCTGCCGTGGTTACCGACAGGGCCGATGCGCTCACCGTCCACAGGCTCCGGGAAGGCGACGAGGTTACGTTCGTGTCGATCATGACCTCGTGGTCTCCGGGGATGCTGAGGCTGGCACGGGTGTACGTGAGGACGTCACAGTCGGCGGAGGACGTGGTTCAGGACACGTGGCTGGCGGTGCTGGCAGGGCTGGACGGGTTCCAGGAGCGCTCTGCGTTGCGGACGTGGGTGCTGGGGATCTTGGTCAACAAAGCGAAGTCCTGCGCCCTCCGGGAGCACAGGATGCTCCCGACGGACGTGCTGGACAGCCAGGGGGCAGGTCCTACCGTGTCGCCCGACCGATTCCGTGGACCGGAGGACCAGTGGCCCGGGCATTGGCGGGTCTTTCCTGAGCGGTGGCCCGTGATGCCGGAGGACCAGGTGTTGTCGGGCGAGCTTCGTCAGCGGATGGGACGGGCCTTGGAGAGCTTGCCGGGCAGGCAGCGAGAGGTGATCGAGCTCCGGGACGTCTATGGGTACTCGGCGGACGAGACGTGCTGGATGCTGGACATCTCCGCGGTGAATCAGCGGGTCCTGCTGCACCGGGCGCGTGCGCGGATGCGTGCCGGCATCGAGGAGTACCTGCGATCCGCAGTGGTGGGGTGACGTGATGGCCGAGTCGGAGGGTCTCAGTTGCGCCGAGTTCGTGGAACTTGTGACGGACTACCTCGAGAGGTCGCTCGATACACGGTCGCGTCTGCGGTTCGAGGAACATCTGGCTGAGTGCGAGGGCTGTGAGACCTATCTGGAGCAGATGCGCGAAACGTTGAGCATGCTTGGTCGTATTCCGCGCCAGACGCTCTCGGAGGAGGCCCAGGTCCGGTTGCTCACTGCTTTCCGCGACCGGAAAGCCACCGCGTCGTGAAACGTTTCGGCTGTCGGAGGCTGCATCCGTCGTCTTGAGGGCGCCGAGGTCGGCGAAGTCATGGCCGAAGTCGTTGTTGGCTGGGTGAGGGCCGGCAGCGGTCAAGCGGACATGCAGGTCGGTGCCGCTTTCCGGGGGGAGGCTCTCCAGCCGCAGGATGCGGGAGCCGTCCGTCAGGTTGAGTATCCGGGCGGTTCCGGAGCCTGGGCGGCACGGCTCGCCGCAGAAACGGGCAAGAGCGGCGCCACGCGTGTGCGTGTGGTCTGCCGATGCGCCGCATTCGGTGCAGCCGGCTGCGGGGCGACTGTAACGCCGGGCTGGGGTGAGGGGACACAACCGGACGGGTCGTTCGTGTGGAGGAGGCCGACATGCGCGAGCTGCAGGTGGATGTCGTGGTGGTCGGGGCGGGACCGGCGGGTGAGAATGCGGCGGGTCGGTGCGCTGATGCCCGGTTGTCGGTTGCGGTGGTGGAACGGCAGCTGGTGGGTGGGGAGTGTTCGTATTGGGGCTGTATTCCGAGCAAGACGCTGCTGCGGCCGGGGGACGCGGTGGCGGCCGCCCGCCGGGTGCCGGGGGCCGCTGAGGCGGTGACCGGAGGTGTGGACGCGCAGTCTGCTTTCGCCCAGCGCGATTACATGACGAGTCACTGGCAGGACACCGGGCAGGCCAAGTGGCTCGCCGACCGGAATATCACACTGGTGCGCGGGGCTGGGCGGCTGGCTGGAGATCGCGTGGTGAAGGTGACCCCCGAGGACGGTGACAGCACACAGCTGACGGCGAGCAGGGCCGTAGTGCTGGCCACGGGTACCGCGGCGGCCATCCCGCCCGTCGACGGATTGCGGGAGATCCGGGTGTGGGACAACCGGGGCGCCACCGCGGCCAAGGAGCTCCCGTTGCGTCTGCTGGTGCTGGGTGGCGGGGCGATCGGTGCGGAGATGGCGCAGGGGTTTCATCGGCTGGGTTGTCCGGAGGTCACCGTGGTGGAGGGGACCGATCGCCTGGTTCCGCGGGAGGAGCCGTTCGCGGGCGAGGAATTGCGGGCGGCCTTCGAAGCCGAAGGCATCACCGTCGTCACCGGTGTCCTGCTGCAAAAAGTCCGGCGGGAGGCCGCGGACGCGCCTGTGGAGGCGACGCTCGCCGACGGCCGGAAACTGGTCGCCGACGAGATCCTGGTGGCGGTGGGACGCCGTCCGGCGACGGCCGATCTGGGTCTGGACAGCGTCGGCCTGCAGCCGGGCCGCTTCGTGGAGGTCGACGACCGCATGAGGGCGACCGGCGTGTCCGGTGGCTGGCTGTACGCCATCGGAGACTGCAACGGCCGCGCGCTGCTGACCCACATGGGCAAGTACCAGGCCCGGATCGCGGCCGACGTCATCATCGGCAAGGGCGAGCCCACCGCCACTGACGTGGTTCCCAGGGTTACCTTCACCGACCCGCAGGTCGCTGCCGTGGGGCTGACCGAGGAGCAGGCACGCGAACAGGACCTGCCGGTGCGCACCGTCAGGTACGGCACCGGCGACGTGCCCGGCTCGTATGTGCGGGGCAACGGGCTGGGTGGCACCAGCATGCTGGTGGTGGACACCGAGCGGCGGATCGTGGTGGGAGCCACCTTCACGGGCCAGGACGTTCAGGAACTGCTGCATTCCGCCACCATCGCGGTGGTGGGCCGGGTGCCGCTGGAGGTGCTGGGGCACGCGGTGCCTTCCTTCCCGACGGTGAGCGAGGTGTGGCTGCACCTGCTGGAGCAGTGCGGGGTGTAAGGGGGTCTCGGCATGCCTGACGTGTCGTTCGTGAATCTTTTCGCGGTCACCCTCGTGGCGCTGCTGGCCCCCTTCCTGCTCGGGCTTGCTCCCAAGGTGCGGATCCCGGCGGTGGTGTTGGAGATCGTGGCGGGCATCGTCCTGGGACCGTCCGGCCTGGGCTGGATCAGGGCCGATCTGCCGGTGCAGATCGTGGCCCTTCTCGGTCTGGCCTTCCTGCTGTTCCTGGCGGGCCTGGAGATCGACGTGCACCGGCTGCGCGGACGCCTGCTGGGCTCCGCGCTGCTCGGCTACGCGATCACCGTGGTTCTCGGTGTCGCGGCCGGGGTGGCTTTCGGCGCGGCCGGCTGGGTGCACAGCCCTGTCCTGGTCGCGGTCACACTGTCCGCCACGTCGCTGGGCCTGGTGGTGCCCGTACTGCAGGACGCAGGACGGGTGAACACCGACCTCGGGCAGATCACCATCGCGGCTTCGTCCGTGGCGGACTTCGCAGCGGTGCTCTTGCTGTCGCTGTTCTTCTCCGGTTCCGGCGGAAGTACCGGAAGCCGCGTGGTGCTGCTGGTCGCTTTCGCTGCCTTGGTGGCTGTGGCCGCGGTTGCCGTCGAGCTGGCGGGACGCTCGATGCGGGTGGGTGATGTGCTGTTGCGTCTGCAGGACACCACGGCGCAGATCCGGGTCCGAGCGGCCGTTGCGCTGCTGGTGGCGTTTGTGGCTCTGGCGGAGAAGTTCGGCCTGGAAAGCATCCTCGGGGCCTTCCTCGCGGGCGGGGTCGTAGGCCTGGTGGACCGTGACTCCGCCTCCCACCCGCACTTCAGGATCAAGCTGGAGGCCATCGGGTACGGCTTCGTGATCCCAGTGTTCTTCGTCGCCAGCGGCCTGCGGCTTGATCTTCGCGGGCTTCTTGCGAGCCCCTCGGCACTCCTGAGGGTTCCTGTGTTCCTGCTGGCCCTGCTGGTCGTGCGCGGCGTGCCGGCCCTGCTGTATCGGCGTTCGGTGGGGAACCGCTCATCGCTGGCGGTGGCGCTGCTCCAAGCCACGTCCCTGCCGTTCCTGGTCACCGCCACGCAGGTGGGTGTGGCCTCCGGCTTGATGACGCCTGTCACGGCGGCAGCCCTGGTGTGTGCGGGTCTGCTGTCGGTGCTGCTGTTCCCGGTCTCCGCGCTGGCCCTGCTGCGCAAGGGAGCAAAACCCGAGACCCGTGCCCGTATGGATCGCTCGAGGATGGGCGAAGCCATGTGAGCGGGCCTGCCGACAACCATGCGGGTTGAGCCAGTGAGGGGGGCGGAGCTGTGGCCGTCACCCTCGGCACATCATTCAGGCTTCGGCGATTTCCACGAAGACTTTGATGGCACCTGGCGCACCGAGTGCAGCGAGAGCCTCGTCGTAGTGGTCGAGTCCGTGGACCGGGTGGGTGAGCAGGCGCGAAAGCCAGCCCGGGTATTGGGCTTCGGCGACGGCGAGGTCCCGGACGCCTGCCTCGAAATGTTCGCGGTTGGCGTTGACGGTGCCGAACATGACCTTGTTACCGAGGACGAAGTCCAGGTTGATCGCGTCCGAGGGGACTTCGCTGCGGCGCATGCCGCCGGTGACGCTGGACAACACGAGAATGCCGTTCTTCGCGACGAGATGGCACATGGCGTCGAAGACGATGGGCGAGTACCCGGTCGCCTCGAACACCAGGTCGTAGCCACCCGTCTCGGTGCCGTTCTGGGCGAGGGACTGCTGCTTGGTGCTGATGTAGGCGGCGCCGATGGCCTCTGCGAGGTCGGAGTTGAGGTAGGGCGGCTCGTCCAGGCCGAAGATGGTGACCTCTAGGCCGCGGTTGCGCAGGATCATGGTCGCGAGCAGTCCAATGGTTCCCGCGCCGAGGACCGCCGCGCGGCGCGGCTGCCACACCTTCAGCCGGCGCTGGATCTCGTAGGCCTCGATGATGCCCTTCTCCGCCACACTGGTGGGCTCCAGCAGGACGGCCACGTGTTCGAGGCGCTGGGGTATTTTGACGAGGTAGCGGGGATCTTCGACGTAGTACTCGGTCAGGAAGCCGTTGACCCGGCTGATGCCGTGCTCGTAGTAGGCGTCGTCCGTGGTCATGTCGGGCGTGTCGATCAGGTCGTAGAGACTGTCGCCGGCCCGGCGGACCCGGGCGACCACGTAGTCGCCCGGGGCGAACTCGGTGACGGCAGGGCCGACCTCCTCCACGCGGCCGAGGCTTTCGTGACCCGTGATCAGGTAATCCTGCCCGGCAGGGGCGGTGCCGTACTCCCCGGCGTTGATTTCCTTGTCGGTGCCGTCCAGTCCCAGGCGCAGGATACGGACCATGACTCCCCGACCGTGCGGGATGTCCTCCAGTGACGGCCTGGGGACGTCGATGAGGTGTGCGCTGCCGGCTTTTCCGGGAAGAACGCCGATGGCTTTCATGGTGTTGGTGTTCCTTTCACAGGCAGTACCAGCCGCACCGGACGCCGCCGCTGCACGGCGCGCCCGTCTGGGGCCGGGTGCGGTCGTGGTGAGCGGCTCGGGTCACGGACGGGTGTCGGTACGGCGTCCGTGGAAGTGAGCCAGGTGACGGCAGGCTTGTGCCAGACCGCCTCGTTTGCGGCCGACCGTCTGTCCGGGAACCCGCCGGTGCGTGGCCGCAAGGACCGCACCCTGCGGACACGCCGCTCCGGCGGGGTGTAGCGACAATCCAGGAAAGGGCGGGCGTAGGCGTCGTCGTGGATGAGCTTTCCGCACGCCACCGGCCGGCGGCGCCGCCGGTACAGCACCGCCGCGGCCAGCGCACCCGCCAGCGGGGCGATCAGGTACACCCACAACCCGGTCCAGGTGCCGCCCACCAGAGCCGGTCCCAGGCTGCGCGCGGGATTGAGGCTGGTGCCCGACACCGGCGCCTCGACGAACACCAGCGTCGCAACCAGCAGCCCGGCTGCCGCAGCCGTGTACGGCATCAGACGGGACCGGTCCACCAGATTCAGGGTCAACGCCACCAGCAGGAACGTGGCAGCCGCCTCGGCCGCCAGACAGGCCCAGACACCCCCGGTCCCGGGCACGGTCGCACCAAGCTGCACGTCGGTGGCCCACCTGCCCCACAGCAGCAGGACCAGCACCGTCCCCAGGACCGCTCCCGCGACCTGCGCTGCCGCGTAGCCGGCGGCGCTGCGCCCGGTCATCTTGCCCAGCCGGTAGAAGGCGAGGGTGACGGCCGGGTTGATATGCCCTCCGCTGATGCGGCCGAGCGGCGAGTAGACGATCAAGGTCGCCGAGCCCGCAAACAGCACCCCGGTCAGCAATCGGCGCAGGTCCGCGCTCGGAACGGCGGCGACCACCGGCGAGTGGGCTGCGAAGTCGGCGACGACCGCGCTGAGGCCCAGCAACAGCAGCAGGGCGGTGCCGGTGAACTCGGCGGCCATCTCACGCCATCCCGTCACGGTGCGGCCTCCCTCAAGGCCCGGTGGTCTGCTCAGGCCGCGATGGGCCGGCGTGCCTGGCTGATCGCCCAGGCTGCGTTGACCAAGCCGATGTGGCTGAAGGCCTGAGGGAAGTTCCCCAGCAGCTCGCCGGTGGCCGGGTCGACCTCCTCCGCGAGCAGGCCCACGTCATTGACGTAGGCAGCCGCCTGCTCGAACACACCGCTCGCCCGCTCAGCCTGCCCGGCCAGGGCCATGGCCTGGGCCAGCCAGAACGTGCACAGCAGGAACGTACCCTCCTCGCCGGCAAGGCCGTCGACTCCGCCCTCGGTGCGGTACCGGTAGACCAGGCCCGCGTCGTCGGTCAGCCTCTCCGCGGTGGCGTCGATGGTGGCGACCATACGCGGGTCGTCAGCCGGCAGGAATCCGACGATCGGCATCATCAGGTTCGAGGCGTCCAGAGCCGTGGAACCGAAGTACTGGGTGAACGCGCCCGCTTCCTCGCTCCAGCCCTCCCGCAGCACAGCGTCGTGGATCTCCTCCCGGGTCCGCCGCCACGCCACCACCTTGTCCGCGGGCGCGCCGAGGCGGTCCGCGAGGCCGATGGCCCGGTCCAGGGCCGTCCAGCACATCACCTTGGAGTAGAGGAAGTGACGGGGTTCGCCCCGCACCTCCCAGATGCCCTGGTCCTTCTCCGTCCAGCGTTCGGCGGCGGTATCGGCGCAGGCGATGAGGAACCACCGGGTGTCGTCGTCGATGCGCTGCAACTGGTCCGCCAGACGGTGAGCGGCATCCAGCAGTTCCCCATAGACATCGATCTGCTGCTGGCTCCAGGCTCCGTTGCCGACCCGGACCGGACGGCTGTCCCGCCAGCCCTTCAGGTGCGGCAGGGTGCGCTCGGACAGGTCGTGCTCACCTCCCACCCCGAACATGATCTGCAGCGACCGCTCTTTGCTCAGCGAGGGCGCGGCAGTCGCCAGGAAGGAGAAGAAGTCCTGTGCCTCGTCCGGACAGGCCGCGACCCAGAGTGCTTCCATGGTCAGCGACGCGTCGCGGACCCAGGTGTAGCGGTAGTCCCAGTTCCGCTCACCGCCCACGCCCTCGGGGAGCGAGGTGGTGGCGGCGGCGACGATGGCGCCGCTGGGCTGGAAGGACAGCGCCTGCAGCACTCGGCCGCTGTGGTGCACCAGTTCTCGCCAGGGTCCGTCGTACGCCTGGTGCAGATCGGACCACGAGCGCCAGGCGGCGATCGTCGACTGCAGCCGGCCGGCCAGTTCCTCCTGAGGCCACACATGAGCCGGGGCCTCCTCGAGCGTGGAGCGATGCATGCCGAAGTACAGCGACTCACCCGCACGGACGGTGAACGCCGCATGGGCGCTGGCGTCCGTGAAACTCATCGCCGTCGGTGTGGTCAGCACCAGCCATTCGGCGCCGCCTCGTGAGGTCACTCCACCCGGCGTCGCGGACAGGATCGGAGCGATCAGCCCGTACTCGGGGCGAGGCCGATAGACCGTCTCCATCGGCACCTCTCCGTCCACACCGGAGACCCTGCGCGCCAGCAACCGCGGCACCCCGACCCCAAGCCGATGGCCGCCGTTGTCCGCCCCCACCAGCAGGGCATCGGTCAGCACCACCGTCCCCGAAGCAGTCCGGAAAGTCGTCTCCAGCACCATCGTCTGCTCCACGTAGCGCCGCGAGACCTCGCACGACGCTGACGGCCGAATCGACCAATGACCGGCCTCCTCGTCCAACAGCCGCCCAAACATCGATGGACTGTCAAAACGGGGAAAACACAACCAGTCGACCGAACCGTCACGGCTGATCAACGCGGCGGAATGACGATCGGAAATCAGTGCGTAATCGGCGATGGCGATCGAACTCATGGCAGCTCCCACAAACGGCGTCGACACCATGCAGTCCGTCCAAAGGCCCAGACGTTACGCGGCAACGAACACTGAGCCTCTCCCAACCTGGGTTGAAGGCGTTGAGGCGAAGGGCGAGGAAGCTGGAGGACCTGCGAAGGTTCCCGAAGATCGGCCGGAAGGATCTGACGACGGCGCTCGGTGCGGCCCTGATCGCTACCTGGTCAGCGCCTCGATGCACTCATCGTGTCGGAGGCGTCCACGATCCGTCGACCGCGATGCCGTCCGCCGCGGCGATCCGGTCGCGAGACACCAGCACGAGCGCGCCGTACGGGAGCTCCTGGACGTCCTCACGGCCTGATGCGGACCTGCGGGCGGCGGGCCCGGTACCTCTACGCCGGTTCCCACAGCGGGCGCGCGAGCCCGGTTCCGTCGCAGTGGAGGCAGCACCCTCCCCCACGGGTACGCCGGGCGCCGATGTGCCGGTGGCGTTCTGGAAGAGACGGATGAATCCAGCGGCGTACTCGATACTGCGGATCGCCCGGGTGCCTCGAGTACGACGGGGAGAGTGCGCCGCATCGCCGGTGCGCGCCGATGCGGTGTTCATCTTCCGCACCGGTGCACACCGGTGCACACCGGTGCGCACCGGTCACCACAGCCACGCGGTGGAGTGCCGCACCCGGGACAGGGCGCGCCCGCTGCTACACCCTCACCCTCTGCGAGGCCATCGACCGACGCATCTGCCCCCTACCAGGTGGTGTGCATCGACATCGCCGACACCCTGCTCCAGGCCGCCCAGCTACTGGGTGCCGAGGCGCGCTCGGACCAGGTGCGCGGGGCGCGGCTCGCCGCGGTGCAGACCGCGCTGGTGAAGACGCCGGCCGGGGGAGGCTTCCGAAGGACGCTGGTCTTCCACCACGTCGTCAAGGGAGCCGAGGCGTTAGCGGCCGGCCTCCCCATGCCGCCGCACAGCTGCACGCCAAGGCCTACCTGGGGTCCGTGAAGGCCCTGGGCGAGGGCGTCGACACCCGCAACTGTGACTCCGTCTCCTGGGCTGACGTACGCGGCTCCATGCCGGATCTCGTCCAGGCCGTGGGCCGGGCGCTGCGCACGCAGCCCGGCGAAGGCAAGGTCCCACGTCCGGGGGCGTCCGATGGCGCCCCCGTGGGTGACCACGGACGATGGTGACAACCCTCGGCGCGGCCGCGGATCCCCCGCGGCCGCGCCGCACACGTGTGTCTCGGCACGGCATATGTGCGGCACGGCCCGCGGTCTCAGGAGGTGATCGGTGCGGACTCCCCCCAAGCCGCACAACGGCTTGCACCCGAGAGTGTTACGGCCCTCGCTGAATACCCGGCGGGCCCGGCTCGACATGGCAGGGACCCTGCTGGTCCTCCTCGCGACGACGGTGCTGCTGGGTTGGTTCGGGCTCGGCAACTTCGCCCATGCTCTGACCTTCCCCGGTCGCCTCACCGGTGCTGTCTTCATCGCGATCGCCTTCACCACGTTCCTGGCTGTCGGCGCGACGCTGGACCACTGGGTCGGGCATGGCTTCCAGTACTCGGGCCTGGTCGCCCTGATCGGCGTGTTCGTGGCGCTCCTGCTCGACGCCCTGATGCTGCACAGGACGCTGAAGAACGGCGATCTGGTGGTCTTCCCGGTGGTGTTCGGCGTGCTCACGGCGGCGGCGGCCTGGGCTCTGTACGCAGTGTGGCGGACGTCGGTCACGGTCCCCGCCCCGAAGCGGGTGGCCGCTGCGGTGATCATCTCCGCGGCCCTGGCCGTCGCCAATTTCGGCTACCAGAACCTTTATCTGCCGTACCGGCGCGAGGCCAGGCCACTGATCACGTTGTCCGTGGACAAGGCTGTGTTGAGCAAGGACCGCAAGGCGTTCGCCGTCCCGGTCGACATCACGATCCAGAACCACGCCGATGTGGGGTTCTATGTGCTCGGCACGGAAGTCCACGCCATGGGGGAACTGGTGGGGCTGAGCCCCCAGGACCGCCTCCGCCAGCAGTGGCGAAGGGATGCCGAGCAATTCGCCCACTCCACGGGGGAGATGAATCCGCTCTCCCGCAGGGAGATCCACCAGCCTGGCGAATTGGTGGAGGCGAAGCCCTGGATGCAGCCCGGAAACTGGATCGAGCCGAGCGACGCCTTCACCACGCGCATGGTGATGCAGCTACCCGTGGACACGCGGTACGACCACGTGGCCTTCTATGCCACCGCGAGCCTTGCGCGCAAGGACCAGCTCGTGCTGGAGCCACCACTCACCTTCGTGACGACCTCCTGGGGTGGTGGCGACGTCCCGAAATGGGTGAAGGCGCAACAGAAGGCAGGCCTCGACTCCCTCATCTACCGTGCCCGGGTGCACGAGAACAACGCGATCGACGAAAGCATCAGGGAGCCGCGATTCGTCAGCATCTATTGGACGTTCGGCACGCACGGTGCCAGTCTGCAGTCGAGCATCACACGCAAGGGCGAAGACGACAGCGGTCAGTTGTCCGGAGAGGACCAACGGGCGTTGGTGAGCCGGTACGGCCTCGTCGATCTCTTCGCCGGCCCCGTCGAGCGGACCCTGTGGGACATCAAGAGCCTGCACTGAGCCGCTCCAGCCAGGCCACCAGCGCGAGCGAACTGTTCATCCGGTCCCAGGAGTGCGCGTCTCCCATGCCGAGCTGCGCCTCCCCCACGGCCCGGCACAGCGTCTCGACGTCGAACATCTCCGTGACCAGCGGATGCTGGGCGGAGCGGCACAGGGCGATGAGTTCGTCGCCGTGTGTCCGCAGGCCGCGGGCGTAGAGGTCGTCGAAGGAGACCTTGACCGCCCGGCCGCGGATCGCGGCCGGGAGAAGGTCTGCCAGGGCCTCGCGGAGAACGGCCTTCGGGCGGCCCGGCCGGAACGTGGCTGCTGCAGGGAGTCGGCTCATCGTGGCGACGACCTCGGGGTCGAGGAACGGATGCGAGAGGAAGAACCCGTCCGCTCCCGCGCGGTGCCAGGACAGCGGATCGGGAGCGGCGACGTAGTTGGCGGCGTCGTACAGCGACTGTTCCGGTCTGCGCCCGAACACGAAGCGGCTCTCCGCGAGGCGGGCCTCCCGGAACCCGTGAGCCCGCGCGAATCCGGGCCGCAGCCATCGGGGGCGGGCGAAGGTGCCGAGTCCCCCCAGCACCGTTCCGCCGCGGGACAGTGCGGTGATCCGTTCGGCCGTGAGCGGGAGAGTCGGCTGGACCACATAGGTGTGGACGACGTCCCGCAGGCCCCGTTCGCTCCCCTCGGCCCAGGCGCGTGCCTGCCGGGTCATCTGCCGGATCTGGCCCGTGCGGGCGAGCCTGTGCAGGTGGAAGGGGTTGGCGTCGGCGACCGGGTCGGCCCCGCAGCCGGTCAGGAGGGTGTCGCAGCCAAGTTCCGCGGCCTTGCCGTGGAGTCTGCTCCAGAACGGGGCGCGGAACGCGTGCGCATGGGGCTCGTCCGCGTCTCCCGCGTGGTGCCCGAAGTCGTCGAAGTCGGCCACGTCGTCGGCGTCGACGATCACGGGGCGGACCGCGGGGGTGTGCCGGCGGATCTCCTCCAGCGCGAGGTCGAGGTAAGGCTGCTCCGCGGCCAGCTCTCCGTGGGAGAAACGCCCGGCGAGCAGGACGAGCTCCCGGGGGCCGCCGGGGCCCGCGGCCAGCAGGCGCGCGGCGAGCAGCGCGACACCGGTGGAGTCGGTGCCGCCCGAGACATGGCACGCCGTCGTCGTGCCCATACGGCGTCCTACGGCGTTCTCCAGCGCCAGGCGCAGGTCCTGCGCGGCCTCGTCGAGGCGGGGTCCGTCGGCGGTCGACGCGGGCGCGTCGGTGGCGGGACGGGCGCGTCGCGGCGTACGACCGCGCAGCTGCCCGGTGAGGGACAGCTCCACCACCTCGCCGCCGAGGACGCGGTGCACGCCGGTGAACGGGGTGAGGTCCGTGTGCGGCTGCGCCATGTTCCCGGTGAGGTACCGGCAGAAGTAGCGGGGATCCAGCTCTTTCGCGTTCCCCAGGCTGCGGGCGGACGTGCTCACAGCATTCACGACGCCACCCGACACCCGGAAGAACAGGGGGATGCGTGCCTGTTCGTCGCGCAACAGAAGGATGCGGTCGCGGCACACCACCACGGCCGCGTAGTCGCCGACCGGCAGCGGCGGGACGGCGCCCTTCCGGCCGAAAGCATCGAGGAGGCCGTGTGCTCCCCCCGACCGGTCGCGAGCCGAGCCGACCCAGCCGACAACACCCGCGGTGCCGGCCGGCGAGGAGACCGCCGTCACGAGTCCCTGACGCTTCATGGCGTCGGAGGTCCACAACCTCGGTGCGCCGTCAGCCCACTCGAGGTGGAGAGCGTCCATGTCACCGTCCCCCGCAGTCGATCGCGAGCACCGATGTGAAGGCGTGCCCTCGCGGATCGGCGTCCGGGATGCAGACGCCGGCCGAGGCCGTCCAGGCGTGCATGGCGAAGGGGTGTTCGCGGACACCGACGTGGAGTACGGCCTTCAGGCCGCGCCGCCGGAGCAGCAGGAAGGCCGTCACGGCCTCAGCCTTGCAGTCGCCATTGACGAACCAGCTCCTGCGGCTGTGTGTCTCCACTGCTCGTTTCAGGCGTCCCAGCTCCTGGACAGAGGGGAGGTCGGCACGTTCATAACCCGGGACTGCCAAGGACAACAGACGCAGGACACGCCCGAATCCAAGGGTCCGGATGAGCAGGTGCACTCCGCGCAGCCAAAGCCCGACGGCGCCCGTGTCCGCATGCTTCTTTCGGCGGCCGGTCGCGCACCCGGCCCGCACGAGAACGGTAACCAGCTCTGAGCGTTCCTCAGGGCTTCCCTCGGCGAACTTCCGGACGTCCGCCCCGGCCATCATGAGAAAACGCGTCCGTTTCCAGTCGGCGATCAGCGCCCCATCGGACATCCGGCTGACACGGCAATACGGCGACAGCATCCTTGCCATGGCTGCCAGGTCATCGGCGTCCTCTGCCACCGTTCATCCCCAGGAATCCACTGTGCCCGGCGTCAGGACTGGTATCCGTGACCGTCGTAGAATCCGCCGCTGAAACCACGGATCAGACGGCTGCTACCGAGAAGGATCAGCCGATGCGGCTTACGGCGCCGCAGCAATCGCAGAAACATCGCCCACCTCCAGAGGCAGGTAGGACCGATCCACAACCAGGCTACGCCGCCGCGAATCGCCTGCAACCGGACTACCGCCGCCGTCTGGCGCGACGACCGCGGAGCCGGCCGACGCATCGGGGTGGTTCTTCGAGGTCTCCTACCATTTGGTAGCGCTGACCATCCCTGTGCCTGGCGGATGAACCATAGCTGCGCGGCGCGCGTTGGCCATGAAGAGGTCCTCGGCGCGCTCAGCCTCGAGGAGGTCGGCGGCGACCGCGATGTCATCAACAGCCACGTGGCCACCCCCTGGGCTCTCGCGTGTGCGGCAGTGGTGGACGCGCAGAGCGTGAAGACCTCGGGCAACGTCGCCGAGACCAGCCAGGACATCGACGCCGACAAGAAGATCAAGAGACACAAGCGGCACATGATCACCGACACCCTCGGCCTCGTCCCGGCCGTCCTCGTCGCCGCCGCGTCCGTGCACGACACCACCGGTGGCAAGTTGCTGCTCGACGACCTGGCCGCGGCCCATCCCAGCGTCTCCAAGGTCTGGGCCGACGGCGGCTACCAGAGCAGCATCTCCAACCATGGCGCCGAGCTGGGCATCGACGTGGAGGTGGTGCAGCGGCCGCGGGGCCAAGGGGTTCGAACCACTGCCGAAGCGGTGGGTCATCGAGCGGACCTTCGGCTGGTTGATGCAGCACCGCCGCCTGGCGCGGGACTACGAGGCCCTGCCACAGAGATCCCGAACGATGACCCGGCGACCCCGTCAGGCGCGGCATGGCTGTGCCTACGGGAGTTCCCTTATGTAGTGCCGCCATTGCAGCGGGGTGAGTTGACCGGCGGTGCCGGCGCAGATCCGCCGGATCGCCTGGCCGAGCGCGAGGGGTGTGCACTCGATCGTTCCGTCCGGTCCCGCTGTGGCCGGGAGTTGCCCGTCCGGGCGGTACGCGGCCGTCTCCATCGCTTCGGTGTGCCCTGCGGTGAGCGCTCTGCCCCAGGGAGCCGGCCGGACGGACAACCAATCTCGACCTGCCGCTCGACCTCGAAGGCCCGCTCTCAGTGCAGCATGTCGCCCACGTGGCCGCTGTCGGCCACAAGGAGAAGGTGATGGAAGTTCAACGCCCTGCTCACGAACGCGGTGATCTTCCACAACGCCCTGGACATCGCCGAGATCGTCCGCCGGCTGCTGGAGGAGGGCTGGGAGATCGATCCGGAGGAGCTGGCCCACATCTCGCCGTACCTGACCCTGCACATCAATCCGTTCGGCGAGTACTCCACGTACCAGCTCGGCATCCAGCCCGAGGCGGAGGACCCGAAGCTGGACGTCGACTCCACCCCGCTGCGCGAGCAGGACTGGCCGCGGCCGTCTCGGGCCAGGTCGCCTGAACCGGCCCGGACAGGGGCCGCCACTCTCCCCGCCCGGGCGCCTGGCAGGTACGGATTCCGCAGGTGCTGTCCGCCGCCGTAGATGTGTCAGGTCGCCGCGGGCGGGCTCAGGCGAGACCGAACCAGCCGAGGACGGTCTGGACGAGCAGGATGGTGGACATGCCTGCGACGCCGACGACCACGGTGGTGGCGGCGATTCGGTAGCGCGGGCTGTTGGCGGCCTCGCCGAGCAGCGAGCGGCGGTTGGCCAGGACCAGCAGGTAGACCAGGACGACGGGACTGATCAGGCCCTGGAGGACCTGGGTGCCGATCAGCAGCTGGATGACGTCCACCGGGGTCATCGCGACCGCGGCGCCCAGGACGATCTGGGCGGTGAACAGGCCAAGGAAGAGCGGGGCGTCGCGGAAGCTGCGGGAGACGGAGCGCTCCACTCCGGCGGCCTCTCCTACGGCGTAGCTGGCCGACAGCGGGACGACGGCGCCGGCCAGCGCGGAGGCCCCGATCAGACCGAGCGCAAAGAGCAGTTCGGCATTCTGGCCGGCCACCGGTTTGAGGGCCTCGGCCGCTTGGGCCGCGGAGTCGAGCGAGCCCGTACCGCCGATGGCGGAAGCTGTGGCGACGATGATGGTCAGACTGATGATGCAGGCGAAGACGGCACCGAGGACGGCGTCGGCGCGAATCAGCGGGTAGTCGGCGGGCTTGGCGCCCCGGTCCACGACCCCCGCCGCGGCGTAGAACTGCATGTACGGGCTGACCGTGGTGCCGATCAGAGCGACCGCCAGCAGGATGAAGCTCTTGTTCGGCTCGATGTGCGGGACGACCAGATTGTGGCCGACGGCGCCCCAGTCGGGGTGGCCGAGAATCATCGCGATCGGGTAGGCGAAGAACGCCAGCGACATGATCAGGAAGATGCGTTCGGCCCAGTGGTAGGAGCCGAACAGCACCAGCGCCCACAGCAGGATCGCGGCGGGCGGGACGACCGCCCACTTGGGCACGCCGAGGAGTTCGAAGGCGGCGCCGATGCCCGCGAACTCGCTGACGACCAGGCCGGTGTTGGCCAGCAGCAGGCAGAAGACGGCGAGTGCGGTCAGGCGGAGGCTGAACTGCTCCCGGATCAGGGCGCCGAGGCCCTTGCCGGTGTGGGCGCCGAGGCGTACGGCCATCTCCTGGACCATGACCAGGGCGATGGTGACCAGCACCATGAAGAACAGCGTGCCGTAGGTGTACTGGGATCCGGCCGAGGCGTAGGTGGCGATGCCGGCGGCGTCGTTGCCGGCGTTCGCGGCCACCAGGCCGGGGCCTGCGATCGCCGCGACCATGGTGATGCGCCGCCAGCCGGTGCGGCGGGCGGGAGCCGCGCCGTTCGTGGACCCGGCCGCCGCGGTCGCGGTGGTGGTGTCGTGGTCGCGGGTCACTGCAGGAACCTCCGGAAGTGCAGGCGCCCGCGTTCGGGCAGCAGGGCGTCGAGCAGGTCGTCGGCCAGGATCCGGCCGAGCGGCCGGTCGCTTTCGTCGACCACGAGGAGGGAGGAGGCGCGGGCGGCGACCAGCTGGTCGGCAGCCTCATCCAGCGGAGTGTCCGGGCGGACGGTGGTGGGCGCCCCGAACTGGGCCTGCCAGGCCACCAGGTCGGCCACCGGAGTGGTGTCCTCGGCCACGGCCAGGTCGAACAGCGCGAGGTCGCACAGCAGCCGGCCGGTGTCGTCGACGACGGCGACGGCGTCGATCTCGGTGCGGTGCTCGGCCTGCTCGGCCAGCTGGGCCCGAACCTCGGCGACGGTCTCATCCCGACGGGCGGTGACCAGCAGCGTGGTCATGGCACCGCCCGCAGTGCCCTCCCGATGGGCCAGCAGCCGGCGCAGCTCCCCGGCTTCGCCGGCCGGCATGCGGGTCAGCAGTGCCTCGCGCTCCTCGGGCTTGAGGTCGCGCAGGGCGTCGGCGGCCTCGTCCGGCTCCATCTCGTCCACCAGCCGGGCGGCGTGCTCCGGCTGTGCCTCGCGCAGCAGGTTCTCCAGCTCCGCAGGTTCCATTTCCTCCAGCGCGTCGGCGGCCTGTTCCGGCTCCAGCCAGCCGAGCAACTGCTGGCGTTCGGCGCGGCCGAGGTCTTCGAGGATGTCGGCGAGGTCGGCGGGGCGCAGCCGGTGCAGCGCGGCCCGGGAGGCGCGCAGCCGCACCTCCGGCGGCCCCTCGGTGGCCTGTTCGGCGAACGGGGCCATCGCCTGCCAGTCCAGTACCCGTTCCGGGGTCGGCAGGCTCTGCCAGCGGCGCGGACCGAGCCGGCGGATGAGAGTGGGCAGGGAGACGTCCACGCCGACCAGCACGATCTGGTCGACCAGGGGCGCCAGGTACAGGTCGGCGGCGCGGGTGACCTGCACTCCGTCGACATCGACGAGCTGGTGGTCGAGTACGTCCTTGGCGAGCAGGACCTCGCCGGGGCGGCGGGCGAAGTCGCGCAGGTCGACCCGGGCGGTGCGCAGGCGCACGTGTCCGGCCTGCACCTTGCCGATGGCGTCGGCGGCCAGGAACGTCCGCCGCCGGCCGATGCGCAGGATCAGGCCGGTGACCGGCGGGTACGGCTCCGTGCCGTACAGGCGGGCGACCACGTCGACGACGCGGCCGACCTCCTCACCGGCCTGGTTGGTGACCGGTCCGCCGACCAGACCGGCGAGCGAGACCAGTGAGGTACGGACCGCCTTGGACGCGGTGGCACGGCGCTCCAGATGAATCCGGCGGTCGCGCAGACGGGCCGAAGTGGACATGAGCAGAGTGTGGGCAGCCAAGATGAACACCCCCTTGCCCCGTCACGACGGGGCACCGGGCGGCCCGTGGCAGCCCACTTCCTCCCTGATCCGGTGACGGCAGGCACGCCAGTACGCGGCCTGCCAAGGGCGATGAGCCGACGGATCAGAGGAGAGCGGGCTGTCCCGGGCCGCGGAAGGACGGCGCGGACAACACGAAGAGGGGCCGACTATGGCCCGGACTACTGTCCATGTCGCCTCCTCCCGGTCCCGGCCGCGCGACGGGGCGTCACGGCCATGCGGCAAGGGGCAGCCGGGACGGATGGTCCCGGCGCACCCCAACTCGTCAGAGCTTTGGCACTCCACGGCGTGATCCCCCGAAGGGGAAGCCACTTGGGGTCACCCCTTGGGCCGGGGAGACCTGTCCTGATCCGGAGCGTCTCTCGACGGGTGGGATCAGTGGCCTGTGTCCGTGAAGACGCCTCACCGAACGAGGTGTCTGTTCAAACCTCCCAAAGAATACGCCCCTGTCCCCCCGCACCCCCAATCCATGACCAGCCCTTGACCCCACCGCCGCGGCTTCGCCCTGGAATACACCACGCTCGCCTGGCACGTCGTCGGCGTCGTCGTGCCGGCCATCGCGGCGATCTCCCGCCGCACTGGCCGGGTTCGGCCTGGACTCCCTGATCGAGATCGGCGCGTCCACCGTGGTGGCCTGGGAACTGTCCGGCACCGGCGAGGACCGGCAGCATCACGCTCCGGCTGATCGGCGTCGGCTTCGGCCTGCTCGCCGTCCACCCGCTGGTGCAATCCGCGTGGGTGCCGGCCACCGGCTACCACCCCGCCACTCGTCGCTGGGCATCGCCCGGACCGCGATCACCGCCGCCGTGATGCACGTCGAAACGGACCAGCCCCATCAAATCCGCCAGGTCTGCCGCGTAGGCCGACGCTTCCTCGGCCAGCAGGCACCGGAGCCGGACCCGCTACCAGGACGGTCGCGACTTCATTGCTTGATCGCCTTGGTCACTCTGCAAGAGCCGCACCCAACGTCGATTCGCCCCAGCCGGATCGATGCCGTACAGTTCAGCGTACCGACGCGGGGTGGAGCAGCTCGGTAGCTCGCTGGGCTCATAACCCAGAGGTCGCAGGTTCAAATCCTGTCCCCGCTACTCACGCGTGAAGGCCCGGTGTCCACCGGGCCTTCATTGCGTCTGGGTCCGCTCGAACCCGATCCTCAGGCGACCAAAAGGACCAGGGGTAAGAAGGCGTCAATTGGGCAGCACCGAGCCTAGGCGTTCTGCCCCCCGGCGGCGATCTGACCCGGCGAGCCAGGTCGGTTGCTGAGTCGGGGCTCACAGAACCGCGCTTGCTCGGACAGTGCTCGTGATCGTCGGCGACGGCTGAAAAGTGGACCAGTGGCGACGCTTGAATTCGCCGTGTTCGCCGGACTGCTGGGCATCAAGTTCCTGCTCTGAAAGCCTCGGGATCCGGAAGCCAAGGGCCTGGTCGAGCGGGCCAACGGCTATCTGGAGACAGGCTGCGACAGAGCCGCGCGGGCCCGATCAGGCGAGAGCACCGCAACATAGGGCTGATCCGGGGCTTCAGCGCAGTGCAACCTCGCCCGCGTGGATGGCACGCATAGCGCGCTCGACAGTCTCCTGGTTTTCGCCGACCGGAGCCACGTAGCCGATGACGTCGCGCGCGGCGTCCTCCCCGAGCATTCGGGTGATCACCCACGTGGCGAGGTACTGGGATGCGAGGCAACCGCCCGCCGTAGCGATGTTCCCCTCCGCGTGGAACGGCGCGTCCAGCACGGTGACGTCGCAGGCTTCGACAAAGGGTCGGCTCGTGATGTCCGTGCACGCGGGCATCCCATTCAGCAACCCGAGCCGGGCGAGCACCAGCGCGCCGGAGCACTGCGAACCAATCAGCTGTCGCGAAGGGTCGAGCAGCAACGTAGAGAGCAGCCGGTCGTCGGCGACTACGTCACGTGTCTTCACCCCGCTACCGATCAGCACGACATCTGCCTCGGTCACGAACTCCATCGGGCGCTGCCCCGTCACCTCCACGCCGTTCATCGACGTGACCACCGGCGTCGGCGTCGTAATGAACGCTTCCAAGCCGTCCTTACGGCACCGGTTAATCAACGCGGAAGCGATAAAGCTGTCGAGCTCGTTGAACCCGTCGAAGGTGACCACGGCTACCTGCATCACAACTCCTTAAAGTACGGATGCCCCAGCCTCCCCGGCGCCCCGTTCCGGGTCGAGAGCCAATCAGCAGCTGGTGGCATGCCCTACCCCGACTCAGACCCTCGCGGTGCAGCGGCCCGGGCGGGCCCGGACCGTCGAAGACCAGCACGGTTTGACGTGCTCCCTGGCCTAATGGCCGGGGATTCCGGTCTGGGTCGTGTGACCCTTCCGGGGGCTTCCTGCTTCACCGCGCTGTGCGGGCACGTGCTCGGCCGAACGGTAGTAGTTGGAGGCGCGCAGGAAGCCGTCCCTGGCGCTCACCGGGTGGCCCGCTTCCAAGGCCCGTTGGGCCTCGCCCGCCACCCGGTTGGCCGTGGCCGGCCACTCCTCGTACCAGCTGCCGTAGTCGCCCTCGGTGTTACGCCGGCTCGTGGCGACCACCTCGCCGAAGTCCGCGCCACCGTAGGCGACATGACCGAACGAGCGCAGGGTCTCGTACCAGAACTGGGCGTCACCGGGAAACAGCAGTCGCTCCATGACTCTCTCCTTCGCATTGCAAGGTTGCCGAACCACAGGCTCCCGTCGGGCAGTGTTCACTTTCCAGGCGAGACAGGGGGTGGTGACTGTCCAACCCTGTCCACTGCCGCTCGTGACCGACCCGAATCTGCGAGCACCCCGACCATCAGGTACGCGTGTCCGTCGACACCCCGTGGGGGTGAGAGGGGAGCACGGAAGAAGCAAGTTCCGTCATGGAGGCATGCGGATACAGGAAGCCGCCTTCAGCGCCGCCGGCTTCCGGTCGGCGACGGGTTCCGGCCACGCTCTGAGGATTCCTTCCTCTCCGGCTAACGCATGCACATCTGATGCCGAGGCTGGCCCTGGAGATATTGGGAGCGTTCCTGCTGGGTGAAGTCCCGGTGAAGGGCGCGGCAGATCATGTCGATTGCCTGGGTTGGGCGTGGAAGGCTCAGCTTCCACAGTTGGATCGTGCCGTCGACGTTACTGGTGGCGAGTGTGCGTTGGTTCGGGCTGATGGACAGCGTGGCCACGGCTTGTTCACGCCCGCTCAAGACGGCTCGGACGGTGCGCGTGGCCAGGTCCCACAGTCGCACCGTTCCGTCGGCGTGACCGACGGCGAGTGTGCGGCCGTCGGGGCTGAATGCCACCGAGGACGCCAGGTCGGTGAGGACGGCACGGCTTGCGCCGGTGGCCACATCCCACAGCCGTAGGGTTCCGTCGGCGCCGGCGGAGACGAGCGTGTGCCCATTCCGGCTGAAAGCGAGCGACACCACGACGTCTCTGTGCCCGGTGAGGACGGTCCGGCTCCTGCCGGTGGCCACGTCCCACAGGCGCACGGACGCACCGGTTCCGCCGGTGGCGAGGAGGCGCCCATCTGGACTGAGTGCCGCCGCCAGCAGGGTGTCGGACCGGGGGCGGTGGTGCACGACGGTGCGGAGCGTGCGGTCGCTCGCATCCCACTGTTGGACAGTACGGCCATCGCTGCTGATCAAGGCGGCCAACGCGTGGCCACCTGGCCGAAGGACCACCGATGCCACCGTGCCGGCGCCGACATTGAGGGCCCTGCGGGGGCGTTCGCCAACCGCGTCCCAGACGCGCAGTGTTCCACCCACGTCACCGGTTGCCAAGGTGCGCCCGTCAGCAGTGAATGCCATGGACGAGACGGTGGTGGATGCGGCCCGCCTGTCGTCGGGCGTGTCTTGGGCGATATTCCACAATCGGACAGTGCGGTCACGGCTGCCGGTGGCCAGAGTTCCTCCGTCAGTGCTGAACGCCACCGACGACACGCTGTCGGCGTGGCCGGTCAGGACTGCGCGGCTCTTGCCGGTGGCCGCGTCCCACAGGCGCGCGGTGCTGTCGTCACTGCCCGTGGCCACCACACGCCCGTCCGGACTGAACGCCACCGCCCGCACCGGCCCCGTGTGGCCGGTGAACCGGGCGCCAAGAGCGCCCGTCGCCGTGTTCAACGACTGCACCTGACCCCCGAGATCGCCGAGGGCCAGTACGCGGCCGTCGGGGCTGAAGGCCATCGATGTCAAGGGACCGAGCCCTGTGGGCCCGACAACACGCGTGCTGCTGCGGACCGCATCATGCACCCGAACCGTTCCGTCAGTATCGCCGGCGGCCACGAGGCGGCCGTCCGGACTGAGTGCCACAGAAGTCACACCTTGCGTGGAGGCGGGGAGAACCACGCGGACCGCACGGGTCACCGTGTCCCACAGCCATACCCTGCCGTCGGAACTGCCGGCAGCCACGGCACGGCCGCCGAAGCCGAACGCCACTGGCCCCCGGCCCTTGGCATGGTCGGGAGCGCTCCAGGCCTTCCCGCTGTCTGCAACGCTCTTGAGCCGCAGGGTCCCATCGGTGTCGCCGACGGCCAGGAGGCGGCCGTCCGGGCCGTAGGCGAGGCCGGTCACTCCTCCTGCGGAGGCGGGGAAGGCTGTACGGGCCGCACCGGTGGCCGCGTCCCACAGCCGCACCCTGCCGTCGGAGCTGCCGGCAGCCACGGTGCGGCCATCGGGGCTGAATGCCACCGCCCCGACAGGATCGGTGGGGCCGGTCAGCTGGTGCCGCAGGGGGAGGGCTGCCGCGATGTAGAGGCTGGAGGTGGCCTCTGCCGTGGGGCGGATCCGGTACGCCTGGACGGCCAAGAGCATGGCGAGATCGGGGTCGTCGCCCAGGAGAGAGGCTGACTGCGCGGCCAGTTGGCGGGACAGGGCGGTCTGCTGTGCGGCGACGGCTTCTTTTCCCCTGTGCTCGCTGGTCCGGTACTGGTTCCACGCGATCAGACTTGTGGTGACGGCGACGACAAGCAGGACGGACAGAGTGGCAGCGAGGAGGCGCAGGCGGCGGGTCGTGCGGACAGCCGCGCGGTGCTCACGGTCACGCGCGATCGTGCTGCTGGTGAGGAAGTCCCTCTCCAAACAGTTCAGATACTTGTCGGCGTCGGGAGCGGCGAAGGCTTCCTCGGCGGCCGCCAGGCGGGCACCGCGATACAAGGACCCCGGGTCGCGGCCCAGGGCCTCCCACGCTCGGGCGGCTTCGGTGAGCCGGCGGTGGACACGCAGGCGCGCCCGGGCTTTGTCGATCCAGGCGCGCAGCCGCGGCCAGGCAGCGATGAGGGCTTCGTGCGCGAGGTTGACCGTCTGCTCATCGAGCGTCACGAGCCGAGCCTTGACCAGCCGCTCCAGAACCTCCCCGGTGGCGGCGGAGTCGTCTGCGCCGTCCGCGTCCAGTTCCTCGAACGGCATGGGCCTGCACGTGTCCTGCGCGCCTTCTCCCGGAGTGATCAGCCGGAGAAGGATGTGCCGGGCTGACCGGGCCTCATGGGGGGACAGGCGGGTGTAGAGCTGCTCCGCGGTCTGGGCGAGAGCGCCCGCGACGCCTCCGGTTGCTTCGTAGGCCGTCAGAGTCAGGGTGCGCCCCTTGCGCCGGCGCCAGGTCTCCAGCAGAGCGTGGGACATCAACGGCAACGCACCAGGCTTCTCGCCGACATCCTCAATGATCCGTGCGGTCAGGTCCCGCTCGACGATCAGACCGGCTGCGGCGGCGGGTCTGACGATCGCCTGGCGTAGTTCGGTGGGGCTCATGGACCCGACGAGCAGGGTGGCGTCGCGCAGTGCCGCAGCCCATGCACGGTGGTCGGCGCAGTGGCCGAAGAAGTCCGCGCGTACCGCGATCACGACCCGCACCTTTTTCTCCGGGTCCGTCGCGGTCAGCAGCAGGTCCAGGCAGGCCTGTCTTTCAGCGGGGTCGGCGCAGAGCGTGAACAGCTCCTCGAACTGGTCGACCACGACCACCGTGTCGCCGCGCTCATCGCTCGCTCTCATCACGGCGGCGATGGCGGACATGGGTCGGGGACCGGGGGTCAGGATGCGGATAGCCGCCATCCGCAGGTCCGAGGCTGTCTCGCTCTGCAGGACAGGGATCAGTCCTGCGCGCAGCAGAGAGGACTTGCCGCTTCCGGAAGCCCCGACGACAGCGACCAAGCGGTGGGCATGCACCCGCTCGGCGAGCTGAGCCACGAGCTCGTCCCGGCCGAAGTACATCTCCGCGTCAGCGAGTTCAAAGCGGGCAAGCCCACGGTACGGCGACGGCGCGCCGGAGCCGTACTGCGGCTCAGCGGCCACCTCCCGGGCTACCGCACACCAGCGCTGTTCCCACTCCGCTTCGTCTGCGCCGCATGCTCGCGCATAGGCCAGCGTCACCTCAAGAGACGGCAGATGCTCCCCCGCAGCCGCTCGCGACAGCGTTGCCACCGAATAGCCCGCGCGCTGCGCCATAACGCGGTACGTCATCCCACCCGCTTCCCCGCGCAGCTTGCGTAAGTCGAAAGCGAAACGCTGCACCGGACCCGTAGCCGGATCCAGCGGACCCTCCCGACGCCCCATCCCCACCTCACGCTCAGCACGGCCAGTGGGGACAACCTTCGCACCGCGATATGCCTACTGCACCTGTGATCAGCATGTTTCAGCCGATGGCCGCCACTGGCCAGCCATCCGCATCTTTGTTGCACGTGGCAACGCAGGGGTGCGCAACAACGTCCCGACCCAGAACCCTGGTGCGTGGCCGGCGTCGGACAGCATGCCGAAGGGAAAGCGCCGGCCGCCCCAACCCTGTTTCTGTCAAGACCCCATCACGCCCTGACAGGAAACTAGAGAGATGTCCGTGAATCCGGCTGATGCGCCCGCTGTGGAGACAGCCGGTATTCGCGGCAAGCTGACGAAAGGAGACGACTCACCATGCGATTCGCCCACAAGGCGGTGACGGCGGTCGGCGCCGGTTTGCTGGCTGGCACGCTGCTGAACGTTCCCGCGGCGCACGCCGCCTCTCCCATCCAGGCCACCGTCCACACGGTGTTCTCGGACGAGTTCTACCTGTGCGGTAAAAACCAGTATGGGCAAGGGTGTGCACCGGGGAAATCCCGTCTCCCAACGACTGGAAGCGTGTCTACGGTTGGTGGTGGGTCGGAACGGTGGACTTCTACGGGACCCAGTTCCACAACGACGGAACCGCCACCACACGGCACCGCTCCTGCGACTCCAACAAACGCCGGCACGGCAGCTTCTTCGCCTGTTACGGCATCTGATCCGTCCAGTAGGGCGAGGCGGAAAGCCCGCGAAGCGCGGAGTGGCCCGGCCAGTTGCGCCTGTCCGGCGGATCATGCCGCAGACGTGGGGGCCGGCACGCCCATTTGCGGCGTTGTCGTCGGTTGCCGACTCCCCCGGGCGCAAACGTTGTTGGCTCAACCTGTTCATCGTCAGCACGAGGGGCGTCTCGGCGACGGCCGCGGCCTGCATTCTGCCCGGGCCAAGGTCGCTGGGCATGGTGTGCTCCGGCGGAAGCAGGCCGGAGCCTCACAGCAACGCCGATGGCTTCACAGTGCGCTCGGACACGGGCTCTGCCCGACCCGGAGCAGCCCGACGGATACGAGCACCAGCGCTGCCCCGCTGGTGCTCGTATCCGTCAGCCGTGCTGAAAGCGCCGCCGGTTCCGGGAGTTGGCCACCCGCCGCTGCTCAACGTCCGTCTGTGCGGCGCAACAAACCGCGCCGCAGGCCCGATACCGTAGCGGCCTGTGGTCGAAGGGGCCGACGAGCTCCCGGCGGCCAGACGCCGCACGATGGCCGGTACGGAGAGGCCGGCCGCCTCCCCCTCCCGCATGGCGAAGCCGCACAGCTCCCCGGAACCGGGGCATCGCCGTTCGGGCAGGTGCGGGAAACCTCAGCCGGGGCTCGCCGACCTCACGGCCTGAGCTCGTAGTCCCAGCCTTCTTCCCGACCGCCGTACCCCGGGCACTCGGCCTTGTTGTATTCGAACCGGAAGTCCCGGCTTGCGGAGTCACCGGTCGTGCACAAAATGTAGACCTTGACGCGCTTCCCCGTCCCCGCACACTTGACGTGCCGGCGGTGTCCATGACCAGGGCCGGCAGAGTCCCGCCAGCTGGTGCATCCGGCAGCGGCGAGAGCCTGCTCCTTCGTGGCGCCCGCAGAGGAAGTCCCGGCGGGGGTTGTGCCAACCGCCGACTGAGTGGCGATGACGCCACCGGACAGCGCTACGGAAGCACCGGCGGCCCATGACGCGCCCGCACCTCCTGCGACGAGACCGCCTGCCAGTACCACGGTGGCCATACCCCGGCCCAACTGCTTGTTCAACGTTCCTCCCAATGTCTCCACGCCGCTTCCCGACTGGGAACGGTCCACTGAATCGGACGAGAGCGACATCACCGTCCGGTGCGCACCACTCATCCGGGATGGCCGACGCCCCAGTCGACATGGCTGTCCGACGCCGGGCCACGCACCAGGCTTCCGGGCCGGCTCGTTGTTGCGCAGCCCCGTAGCGCCGCATGCAACAAACCCTTTCAGCAGTGCAACCGCCCGAGTTGCCGGGGATACGGGCGTCGCGCAGGGTCGTCGGACCCTGCGGACGGCTTCCAAGTGGCTGTTTCGCCGAACTCGTTGCCGTGGCAGGGCGAGCGGCCGCGGAAGCCCCAGGTCCGTTCGGTGAGCAGCGCGCCGATCGCGGCAACCAGGTCCATCGGCTCGCGTCCGTCACGGCGCACCACCGTGGTCGGACGGGGCTGCTTGGCCTTCGCCGTACGGCCGCCGCAGTTCTTCCGGGCCTGCTCCATCGCGGCCCGCAGCGCAATCCGGGCCAGGTCGACGCCGGACAACTCGCCACTGCTCATGCCTGCCCCCACGGGATGTAGCCGAGGTTCAGCGACTTCCAGGGCATGAGGGGCGGCTACCTTGACCGCCTTGCCGTAGGCGGTGGCCCGGTCCCGACAGATGATCTTGGCTCCGGGATGGTCCTTGAGCCGGGCCGCGAACGTTTCGGAGGTGCGATCGGGCAGCACGTCCACGACCCGGCCGGCCTTGACGTCGACGAGCACGGTGCCGTAGTCGCAGCCCTCGCGGAAGGCGAACTCATCCACCCCCAGCACCGGCGGCGCACGGACCGGGACCCTCGGCGCCGTCAACAGCCTGAGCAGCCGGGTCTTACCCGCGGCCGGGCGTCCGCCGAGCTCGATCTCGATCGACCGCAGCCAGCCTGTCAACCGGGTGCTGGAGCGGCGGTGCCACTCGGGGTTGTGCGCCTCACCTGTTTCCGACAGTCCGGGCACCGGCCCGGGCGAGCGGTGGACACCGCCTCCACCACCAGGACGTCGCAGGGGTCGCTGGCGCGCTCCACTCGCACATCGATCCCGGGAAACAGCACAGCCTCGACCGTCTTGGTCGCCATAGCAGGAAACACCCTGCCGAAACGATCCCTCGTTTCCCCTGGCTGACCTGGGGATTGACGGAACTGCGAACAGAGCCATTTCCAAGAGTCTCAATACCCGCTGCGCCACGAAGGTTCAGATACCTGCCGGTAGATACTTCCAAGCGCTATAAACTCCCGCTGCACTTTGCTCGACTCGAAGGGGGGATTCCTTTGCGCGCACGTCTTGCTGCCCCAGCCGTCGCTGTCGCCCTTGCCGGCGTCTTCTTCAGCGCACCGACCGCATCGGCCGCTATGGTGCCGTCCACCAACACCGCCCACCACTGCATCCACCACACAACCGGGCTGTGCGGCTGGACGCACCATCAAAAGCCCAAGGACAAGTATGAGACAGCGCAGTGCAGGGACGCATCCCTGTCCTACTCGCGGCACTCGCAGGGCACCTGCTCCCACCACCGCGGCGTCCGCTACTGGTTCAAGTAGGCGCCCCCCCCCCGCAGGTCTCCTCCTCCGCACCCGGAAGAGGAGACCTGCTCCATTCAGGGCTGCACGCTCGGAGGCGTCACGGCGGGCCTTCTGCCGACCCCGACGCACCACGCATCAAAGTCGACCTTTCCCTTGAGAGGCGAGCCCCCGTCTTCGAACAAGCGAAGCTTTGCCCGCCTGAAGGCCGTGTATGCGAGCGGGCGACGGGAGGACGGGAGCGCCAACCGTGCGGCGGGGCGCCGTAGGCGTACCCGCTCTGCTCCGCCCTTTCGCGTCGGTCATGGCGGAGTCGGGCGGCGATCGTCGACCGTCCAAGCTGGGCGAAGACACCCATCATCTGGCGCATGGCGGTATGCATCGGGTCGTCCGGGTGGACCTCCCGGGTATTCCGCGGTGAAGGCGCTGCCGTGTTCTGCGACCCGGACAGCCTGGCGACATCGCGCCGTCCGGACCAGCATCCGCCGGCGCGTCACGTCACGACAGGGGCAGAGGTTCTCTTGGCGCTATGCGCTGGGGTCGCGGAGCCCGACTGCGTCGTGCCGCCAGAACGGCTCTGCATAAACCAGTGTCCCTGTCATCCATGGTTCGTACTCCGAGAGCCTGAGGGCCTGGAAGGCGCCATCTGGAATGCGCAGGGATGGCTTTCGGAAGCCCTGGTCGCCACCGGGCGCGAAGCCGAAGCGGGAGTAGTAGCCAGGATCGCCCTCCAGGAAGACCAGAGGTACGGCCCGCTCGGCAAGGACATTCAGCCCCTGTCGGACCAGGGCCGAGCCGATACCACGCTTGTGATGCTCGGGCATGACGGCCAACGGGCTGAGCACGTGCACCGCAACCAGTCGCCGAGGGGCATCGAGCAGACTGCGGGTGAACATGACGTGCCCGACGATCTGCCCGTCGACCTCAGCGACCAGTGAGAGACCGCCCCCGGGCGTGATAGTGCCCCGCAGGGTGTCGACCAGGTCGGCCACGACCAGGCCGTGGTCACCGAATGCCCGCAGGTGGATGTCCCGCACAGACTCTCTGTCGCTCGGAAGTTCTTCGCGAAGGTCCATGACCGGAGGGTAAGGACCCGTCCCAGTCGTTCGCACACGGTTTTGAAGCCCGAAGCATGCGCGGTGAGTGTCTCCGCGTTGCACACCACATACAGCGTCCGAACGGCACGTCACATGACCACGGAACAAAGGTCCTCTGATGCGGCGCCAGCGGACAGGACGAGTTCTTCCGTCGGCTCAAAGCCGTGCCCACGAGCGGAGAAGGCCCACTTCGCGCCAGGCGGTTACGGGCCCATGGTCTTCACACGGGTGCTGTTGTATGCATGCGAGCAGTGTCCCGGGGCGCCGGGTGGAGCGGGGGTGGATTCGGGCGCACCGAACACGAAATGGGCACGATCAGGCTCTGACCTCCGGAAGAGCTGCCGTCGCCGTGGTCGGCCGGTGGGCCGGCGCAGGTCCAGGTAGCAGCGCAGCCGCACGCCGCCCCTGTACGCGACCGGCTTCACCACCGCGTTCGGCGTCCACAGTTTCGCGGCGAAGCTGGGCACAAGGTGCCGGCCGCGTGCTCACGTCTCCTGTGCGGCCTCGCACAGGTAGCGGGCTCAGCTCGACGACCGAGCGAGGCTCGCTTACGCGCTGCCGGTGCGCACCTTATGTGATGTTTATTTGATGTTTCGTGCCAGCCGGGTGGCGATGTGGAGCAGGTGCTCCAACGGGCCGCGCCGAAACAGTCGGTTCCACGCGGTCGCCAGGAGCGTGGCGGCCGTGATGAAGCCGAACAGCACCGCCAGGGCGGACAGGGTCTGGCCCTCGATCACAGGTACGTACCAGACAGCGCTGAAGAACCACAGCGCGACGATGTGCAGGACGTACGCGGTCAGCGCTGTCATCCCGACGGCGGCAATGGGTCCCGCCAGGCGCGTCAAGCGCGGCATCCGTTCGGCGACGGTCAGGCACCCGGCGACTGTGCAAAGGGCCACTCCGGTGTTTCCGACGATGGAGAACGTCGTCTGGCTGTGGGGTGCCGCCACCAGCAACCAGGCGAGGGGGACATGGCCTTCGGGTTCGCCGACGATGTCGGACCACCAGGCGGACGAAGCCGATCCGCCGTCCGTGACGGAGGCGACGGCGGACAGCGCATGTGGAACCAGGCGAAGGGCAAGCCAGGAGCCGCCGTAGCCCAGCAGGGCGAGCGCACCGCCGACGAGCACGAGCCGGGATCTGATGGCTGGCCGCGTGAGGTCCAGCCGGGCCACCGCCATGCCCGCGATCAGGAACGGGACCCAGGTGAGCACCGGATACTCACCGGTGAACAGGAGTTCGATGATGCCGTCCGTGCCACTGATCAGGGCCAGGGGGTCATGGGCCGTGATGGCGTCCGCCCAGTTGCCCTCCTCGATGGACGTTCTGATCAGGTACAGGAACTGGGGCAGGGTCAGGGCACCCGCGGCAGCGATGAGGGCGAGCGTCCCTGCCCGCAATCGGTACAACGGGAGAACGGTCAGGAAGAGCAGCCCGTAGAAGCTGAGGATCACGTCGACGTCGGTGTCCAGGGCGGTCAGCGCGTAGCCGAGCGCCAGCAGGATGACGGCGCGGATCACGATCCTGGCCACTGCCTGACGGCCTGCGCTCCCGGTCCGGGGATGGGGGCGGCCGGTGATGATGACCAGCGAGAAGCCGGCGAGCAGCGCGAAGAGAGCGGAGGAGCGACCACGCGCCGTTTCCAGCAGGAACCCCACCGGGCCGCCGACCGTGGCATCGGGCCCGACGTGGGCCGCGTACATACCGAAGACGGCAAGTCCGCGGGCCAGGTCGATACCGATCAGTCGCCCCGTCGAGGGCCTGTCGGTGGGGGCGGATGATTGTTCCCCCTCAAGAGGTGGTCTCACGTCTGCCGGCTCGATCACCGGTGTTGTCTGGGTCATGCCTTATGTGTTCACCGACGGTCTGCCCCAGCCACCCCGGCGGGTTCTGAAAACCCCCTTCTGACCGGCCGAAGCCACCCCTGCTGACCGGTCAAGGCGATCCGCCGCCGTCCGGCTGGGGCCGCGCCGCGAACCGGCGGGAATTCCCTCCCGGTCGCCCAGTGACGACCCTTGTGGGGGTACGCGTCGAACGGCGAGCATGCGACGAGCGGAGCGCATGTGATCCGGGTACTGGTGGCCGATGACGAAACTTTGATCCGCACGGGCTTCACATACATCCGCAACACGGCGAACGACTTTCGGTCGTCGCGGCGGTACCCGGCACTCAGGCCGTCCCCTCGGTGCGGGAGCTGCAGCCCGACATCGTCCTGCTCGACATCCGGATGCCGGACGTGGACGGGCTCACCATTCTGGCCGACCTCCGCCGCATGCCGCAGGCTCCGGCGGTCGCCATGCTCACCACGTTCGAAACCGACGAATACGTGGCGACCGCCCTACGCACGGGCGCTGCCGGATTCCCGCTCAAAAACACCGATCCGGAACAGCTTTCCCATCTTGTGCGCATGCTGGCCGAGGGCGGGACCGCGCTGTCGTCCGAGGACGCTCGCCGAGTGGTGGACGGCTACCTGGACAACGGCGTTCGCGACCCCACCGCCGTCCGCCTCGCCGCCCGGCTCACGGAGCGCGAGCGAGCCGTGCTCGTCCTCATGGCCGAAGGACTCGCCAACACCGACATCGGCGAACGGCTGCACCTGAGCACCAGCACCGTCAAAGGCCACGTCACCAACGGGCTTGGCAGACTGCAAGTCAGCAGCCGTGCCCAGGCGCCACCGATCGCCGAGCGCGCAGGTCTGCCCACGCCCTCGCAGGACGAGGGCGTACGGTGACCCCCGACGGTCGTCGGCTCTGCTTTTCGACACCGCCCTCGTCGGGTTCGCGCTGGCGGACGCCCCCATGGCCACGCTGTCCACGCTCTCCTCGCTCAGCCGCCACCCGCTCCGCCGGCCGGCTGGGCCCTGACGTATGCGGTCACCGACTACCTGCCCCGGCCGCGGCGTCCCTGAAGGGGCACGCAAGGGCCCTCCCAGGGCCGGGCTCACCCTCGCCGACGGACCGAGCCGCGGCGGCGGTTCAGGGGCGCGTCCCGCGCTGCCCCACGCCTGGAGACGCCCTGCGGGCACGAGTCGCCGGTGACGAGGACTTCGCCTCCTACAACCAGCCGTCCGGCGCCGACGGATCGGCGCGGCTATTGGGCAAACAGATCGAAGGACCGCAGACCGTCGAGCGCACCGGCGTCCGCCTGCCCGCCCTGCGCCCGAACGGGTCCGACGCCTGGCCGTCGACGGCCGGACCCGTCTGGAAACTCCAGGCCGTCGGCGAGAGGGCGGCATACGCTCTCGACGGACTTGCCCACGCCTACGGGGTCGTCGAGCAGTGATCGCGGCTGCGGAGCCCGACACCCGGTGCGGGCAGGCGGATACATGCGGCCGTCAGAGCTCCTTGATGCGGATGTTCCGGAATCCCACCTCTCCTGTGTGGGCCTGAAGTCCGATGAAGCCGGAGGCCGGGTCGGTGGCGGCGGGCTTGCCGCGCCAGGTGTCCGGGTTCGTGAAGAGCGTGCTCTGGGCGCCGCCCAGGTGCACGGTGTAGGTGCTGCCGCGGACTTCGATCTGGCAGTCCGTCCATTGTCCGGGGACGAGTGGGGCCGGCCGCTGGTACGCCTGGCCGCCCGGGACGGCTATGCCGTAGACGGCGCCGGTGCGGTGCTGGTCCTGTCCGTCCGGGGCTGCGGTTTCGTCGATCTGGATTTCGAAGCCGGTGTCGACGGCGACCCAGTGCTGGTTGTTGTACGGGATCAGATGGGTCGGGTCGGCCCGGTCGGGGACCGGCTGCTTCGGGTCCCGGAAGCGGACGAAGATTCCGGAGTTGTCGGACACTGCTCCGATGCGGAGTTGCAGTCGCAGGACGAAGTCGCTGAAGTTCTGGCGCGCGTAGTACAGCAGGCCGAGTTCGTTGCCGCCCGGTTGCGTGACGATGGCCCCGTCGACGAGGGCGAACGCGCCGCCGCCGACGCCGCGCCACAGGCTGAACGTGCGGTCGGTGCCGTCGAAGAGGTGACGGAACCCGGCTTCAGGGGCTGCCGGTTGCGGTACCGGCACGATGTGGTCGGCGGTCCGGCGGGCGAGGGCGACCCCGGAGAGCATCGGGTTGGGCGAGCCGATGGCCGGCAGGACGCTCGGGCCGACGGCATGGAGGTTGTCGCTTTCGTGCAGGCGCCCCCAGACGTCGGTGACCGACGTTGCCGGATCGTCGCCCATCCACAGGGTGCCGCTCTCGTGGTGGGTGGAGGACAGCGTGTCGCGGCGTACGTCGCTCGTGGGTGGGGTGGCCTGCCAGCCGGCACGGCCCAGGTACTGGATCGGGCCGCCGTGGGCCAGGATCAGGGCGACTTCGTCGGTGGCACGGTCCAGCGCTTCCCACAGCGCCATGTTGCGTCCGACGGGGTCGGCAGGATCCTGCGCCTCCAACCGGACGAGTGCCCTGGCCTGTCCGTAGTCGTACGTGTCCTGCGGGCCCAGGTAGTCGAGCGTGATCCGGTTCATCGGATCGGGTGAGGTCTTGTCACCGGTCATCTCTCCGATGCCGCGCAGGGTGACGACGACCCATTCGTCCGTCAGGTCGCGGAAGCGGTCGAGGGTGTCGATGTCGGGAATCTTCTTGAACAGCTCGGCCTCGGAGTCGGTGCCCGGCGCGCCCACGCCCGAGGCCGTGATCTGCAGGTGGAAGTGGCCGAGGCTGCCGTCGGTGTGGGTGTGGACGCCCTTGACGAACAGGGCCGAGACGGCGAGTTCCTGGATGCCGGCCAGGGCGGTGCCGAGGGAAGCGCGCGGCAGTCGGATCGTGACGTTGGAGCGCAGGTGCGCCATCAGGTTGCGGCCGATCTGCCGGTGAGTGTTCGGCAGCGCCGTCAGGGCCAGCCGGGTGCTCTCCACCGTTCCCAACGCCAGGAAGACGTGACCGGTGGCGGGGACGTCGACGACGCCATGATTGGTTACCACCCGGGTGATGCGTCCGCCCTGACGCTCCAGCCGGATGACCTTGGTGCGGTCGACCAGCATCAGCCGCTTCTTCACATCCCGCTCGGCAGGCCCGCCGACCGCGCTCTGTTCCGCCTCCGTCTGCGCCAACCGCGCGGCACGCACCAGAAGTTGCATACCGTTGAACTTGTTGAACGGGAAGAACCCGGGGCGCGGTGACGCCGACTGGACCGCAAGTGGGGCGTCGAGCTCGCGTAGCAGCCGTTCCTTCGGGGCCCCTGCGGTCATCGGTGTACCACGGTTGCCGACAAGAGCGGTGGAGGTGCCGGCGGGTCGGGTGCGCAGGCCGTTGTAGAGGCGGTCCTTGAGAGTGTCATGCAGGGGGCCGTAGACGAAGTCGTTGGTCTCGGCGGTGCCGATCTGTTCCGCGGCGGTGTCCAGGTATCCGCCTGCCGTGAGGTCGTCACGGACCGCCTTGGGCCACCCGGCCAGCTCGGAGTCGATGAAGTACGGCGACCATCCGCCCCAGAACAGGGAGCGGCCACCCGGGCAGAACGCCAGGCCGGGGAAGCGCCGGTTCCACACCTGCGGACTGTCAGAATTCCAGGGAACTCCCCAGACCTCACCGGGATTCAGCTGGGGCGGAAGATTCTGCGTGTGTTCCGGAAGGGCGAACGGACCAGCCTCCAGAACAAGGATTCGATGCGTGCGCGATGTGTCGTTGAAGAACAGATGACTCGCAAGAACCGCTCCGAAACTCCCGCCGCCCAGCACGATCAGGTCGAACGGTCGCGCATCGGCATGCGCGGCGGTATCGGTGCTGGCCAGGGCCTCGTCCAGGCCGTTGCACACGTAGCGGCCCAGGACGTCCAGGGTGAAGTCGGTGGTTTGGGGAACGAGGCTGGTCGGCATCTTTTGCCCCCTCCGGCTGATGGGTACGTACGCAAGACTTTCGCGGCACGTCTGGCAGACCGGTTTAGTCAGCAATAGGTCGACCGTCAATGAATTAGGGGAATTACAAGAGAGTGTTCCGCTTCAATCCTTTCCATGCTCGGTTCAGCCCGTCATGGCTGCAACTTGGTCGCGGCCGCCGCAATCAGCCTGAGATGAATGAGCGGGAGCATCGGGTCGAACTGGATGGCGAAAGACGCGCCTCAGGGCGGTGCCGGCCCATGCTGCAGGGCGTTCGGTGACAGGGTGCAGGCATGTGCATCGTCGAAGAAAGAGCATTCCACGAGACGGACGAGATCAGGGCAGCCAGGGGCTGCCGCTGCACAGGAGCACGTACGTCGCGCTCCGCCGGGTCGACGAGCCCACTCTCAGAAGTACCGGCTGCCACTGGGGACGATCACTTGGAGCCGCACCAGTTCGTCGATGTACGGATTCGGTATCGCCGGGCCGTGGGCCCACTCCATGACGTCCATCCGCCAAGGGGCGTTGGCGGTGGTCGACGATCCGTGGATCGGCGATGCGTTCGGTTGTCGCCAGCGCTCTGGAAGCACTCCTCGATGGCCCACCGGCTGCCGGCGATGCGGATCAGCTCGTCCAGCGTGGTGTCGGCGGGGCAGTAGGCGACGTAGTAGGTTACCTCCCCGGGCCGGCTGACACTGCGGCGGGCGAGGACCCAGTGACGGCGGTCTTCCCGGTGCCAGGGCCTGACTTCAACGCGTGCCCAGTCGTAGATGCGCAGGCCGTGGGCCCCTGGCCGCAGGAGCATCGCTTCCACATCTCTCGCGGCAGACCGTCGAACAGGCGGCGCCGAAGGCCTTGTCCTCGGCGGCGTCGGTGGCCTCGGCGTCGACCAGCAGAGCGGCAGCCCTGGCCTCCAGTTCGGCGATCTCGGCCTCGACCTGCTCCTCCTTGTCGACCAGACGGCCATAGCTCATCGCCTTGTGCTTCGAGGCGTTGGCCTTAAGTTTCGTGCCGTCCAGGGCAACGCGGCCCATTGACCATGCCGAGCTTCTGCGCGAGGTGCCGCGACTGGAGGAACAGATCCAGGAGGGAGCCCAGGTGGCGGCGACGGAACCGGGCGATCGACCGGAAGTCCGGGGCCTGGCCGGCGGCCAGGAAGCGGAACGCGACATCATCCACGCACCGGCGCTCAATCGCCCGGGAGGAACGGACCCCGGAGGTGTAACCGGAGATCAGCAGCCGCATCATCAGCCGCGGATCACAGGGCGGAAAGCCCCGCTTCTCGGTGTGGTCCGCCAGGATCGGCCCGAGATCGAGCACCTCGTCGACCAGGTCGGCGACGAACCGGGCCAGATGATCCTCCGGCAGCCAGTCATCCAGCGAAGGCGGCAGCAGTAGGACCTGGTGCGGGTCGAACGCCCGGAACGTCTTGTCCACCGCCGCCGCACGACGTGGCGACTGTCCGCCCTCGGCCGGCTCGGCGTAGAGAGGGTTCCCTGCGTCGGGGCGGCTTTCGCATGTCCTGGCTCGTGCCGTGGTGGGTCAGTGGTCGCCGGGGAAGATCTCCCGTACCTCGCGGATCGCGTAGTAGACCAGCACGTATCCGGCGGCGGGGTCGGCCCACCACCAGCCGACGGTGGCGTTGAGTACGAGGCCGAGCAGGACGGCTGCGGCGAGGAGCCCGTCGATCAGGGTGACGCGGCCTTCGGTCTTGAGTACGGGGTTGTCCAGGGCGGCACCGGCGCGGGCCTTGCCGGCTGCGAGGGCGAACATCACGGCGGCGGTGATCGCGCTCCAGGCGATGCCCAGCGGCGAGCGGTGCGGATGGTAACCGGCGGCCAGAACCCACGTGGACTGCACGAGCAGGTAGACGGCGAGAAGGCCGAAGCCGACGCCGATCAGCTTGAGGGCGCGGCGCTGCCGGTCCTGGCCGGCCCCGGACAGCTCCCAGACCACCACGGTGGACGCGCCGATCTCGATCAGCGAGTCGAGGCCGAATCCGGCCAGCGCCACCGACTTCGCGGAGATCGCCGCGAAGGCGAGTACGACGATGCCGACGACGTTCCAGGCAAGGGTGGTGTATTCGAGGGCGAAGCCGCGGCGGAGCAGGGCGGTGCGGGTGGTGGCGTCCATCGTGGTCACCGCCCGAGTCTCGCAGGCCCCACCGAGCAGCTGGCCGTGGGCGACACCGTTCTGGTGCGCCCGGGTGAGCGGATCGGCGCCGACGGCCGCGTCCTGGACGGTGCGAGCGACGTGGACGAGGCCACCATCACCGGCGAGCCCCTGCCCGTGGTCAAGCAGGAGGGCGACGAGGTGTTCGCCGGCACCCTGAACGGCACCGGCGCGCTGCGGGTGAAGGTCGAGCGGGACCCGTCCGACTCGGTGATCGCCCGGATCGTGGCGATGGTCGAGGAGGCGTCCGAGACCAAGGCACCGACCCAGCTGTTCATCGAAAGGGTCGAGCAGCGGTATTCGATCGGGATGGTGGCCGCCACGGTCGCCTTGTTCGCGCTGCCGTTGCTCTTCGGCTCGGCGCTGCAGCCGACGCTGCTGCGAGCCATGACCTTCGTGATCGTCGCCTCCCCGTGCGCGGTGGTGCTGGCCACCATGCCTCCACTACTGTCCGCAATCGCGAATGCCGGACGCCACGGCGTCCTGGTCAAGTCCGCCGTGGTGATGGAGCAGCTCGGCCAGGTCGACGCGGTGGCGCTGGACAAGACCGGCACCCCGCGGGTGACCGACATCCGCCCGCTGCCTGCCTCCGGCCTGAGCGAGGAGGAACTGCTGCGGCTCGCAGCGGCGGCCGAGCACCCCAGCGAGCACCCGCTGGCCCGCGCCGTCGTGGACGCCGCCCGCACCCGCGACCTGGACATCCCCGTGGTGGAGGACTTCACCTCCGCCCCCGGCACCGGCGTGACGGCCACCGTCGATGGCAAGGCCGTCCCGGTCGGCAGCCCCGCCCGGTTGCTGAACGGCCGCAACACCCGGCCGCCGCGGTCGCAGCCCGGCTGGAGGACGAGGGCCGTACCGCCGTCCTGGTCGAGGTCGAGGACACCCCGGTCGGGGTGCTGGGCATCGCCGACCGGCTGCGCGAGGAGGCCGCCGCCACCGTCGCCGCCCTCACCGGCCTGACCGGAACCGCGTCGGTGCTGGTCACCGGCGACAATCCGCGCGCCGCCGCCCGCCTGGCGGAAGAGGTCGGCATCACCGACGTCCGCGCGGGCCTTCTCCCGCAGGACAAGGTCACCACCGTGAAGGAGCTGGAGCGGGCCGGACACAAGGTGCTGGTGGTCGGCGACGGCGTCAACGACGCCCCCGCGCTGGCCGCCGCCCACACCGGCATCGCCATGGGCCGGGCCGGCTCCGACCTCGCCCTGGAGACCGCCGACGTCGTCGTGGTCCGCGACGAACTGGCCACCATCCCCACCGTCGTCGCGCTCTCCCGCAGGGCCCGGCGTCTGGTGGTGCAGAACCTGGTCATCGCCGCGGTCTTCATCACCGGCCTGGTCATCTGGGACCTGGCCGGGACCCTGCCACTGCCGCTCGGTGTCGCCGGACACGAGGGCTCCACCGTCATCGTGGGCCTGAACGGCCTACGCCTGCTGGCCGACGGCGCCTGGCGCCGCGCCCGCAGTGGGAGGGGCCAGTGAGCCGCCGCAGCCGCAAGGCCGCCCCCGCGAATGCGGAGGCGGCCCGCTGCACGGTCACCGTCTGCCGCGGCTGCTGCTGCGGCACGGCGAAGATCCCCGGCCTGGACCACCCCGCCCAGCTCGACCATCTCCGCTCATCCCTCGCACAGATCGCCCAGGTACGCATCACCGGCTGCCTGGACGCCTGCGAGCACACGAACGTCATCGTCATCCAGCCTTCTCGCGCCGGTCGCGCGGCCGGCGGACGGCCCGTCTGGCTCGGCCTGGTCAACGACCGCGACGCCGCAGACGACATCACGGCCTGGGTCGAAGCCGGCGGGCCGGGCCTGGCCGTCCCACCTGGCGTCCTCGACCTGTACGTCTTCAGCCCGTCCCGCCGCATCCGCCAAGCCGTCGAGCCCTGACCCGTCCGATCCGGTAACCGCGTCACCGGCCGGTATCCCCTGCGCGGTGGGGCGTCAGTCGTGGGGCGGCAGGTGGCCGATCTGGTGGTCGGCGACGTTCAGCGCCTCGTCGACCAGACGGCGCAGGTGTCCGTGGCGCAGGCCATAGACGACCCGGCGCCCCTCCTTGCGGGTGGTGACGAGCCCGGCCAGGCGCAGCCGGGCCAGATGCTGGCTGACCGAGGTCCGCGTCGCCTCGGTCGCTGCGGTCAGGGTCGTGACATCGGCCTCGCTCTCGCCGAGCCTGCGCAGCAGGGCCAGACGAGTGCGGTCGGCGAGCAGGCCGAGAACCTCCACGGCCGCGGCGATGCGTTCACCTTCTTCTGGCTGTTGCGAGCCGTGCGCACCTGATAGATGCATGCGTGCGTTCATGTACACATAATGGAGGGGTAGCAGCGCCGTCGTCCAGCCCGCCCCGTCCGGGAAAGGTGCACCACCGTGAGCAAGCAGACCCACACCCACGAGCCGCACGGCCGCAGCCATCACGAGCACCCGCACCCGCACGCCGACGGTCACCAGGATCAGGGGAACCAGCACGGTGATCACGGCCATGACCATGACCACGCTCACGGGGACGGTCGGTGGGCGAGGCTGCGGCACCAGCTCGCGCACCTCGTCACTCCGCACAGTCACGAGGCGATGGACAAGGTCGACTCCGCGATGGAGACCTCCCACGAGGGGATGCGCACCCTCTGGCTCTCCCTGGGCATCCTGGGGGCGACCACCGTCGTTCAGGCCGTGATCGTGGCGATATCCGGATCGGTGGCCCTGCTGGGCGACGCCATCCACAACGCCGCCGACGCGCTGACTGCCGTCCCTCTCGGTATCGCGTTCGTCCTCGGCCGTCGGGCCGCGAACCGCCGCTACACCTACGGGTACGGCCGGGCCGAGGATCTGGCTGGCATCGCGATCGTGCTCACGATCACCGCTTCCTCCGCGCTGGCCGCCTACGAGGCGGTCGACCGGCTCCTTAACCCTCGCGGCGTCACGCACCTGTGGGCGGTGGCCATCGCCGCGCTGGTCGGCTTCATCGGCAACGAGTGGGTCGCCCGCTACCGCATCCAGACCGGCCGCAAGATCGGCTCCGCCGCGCTGGTCGCCGACGGCCTGCACGCCCGTACCGACGGCTTCACCTCCCTGGCCGTCCTCCTCGGCGCTGGCGGTGTCGCGCTCGGCTGGCGTTGGGCCGACCCGGTCGTCGGCCTGCTGATCACGGCCGCGATCCTCATGGGGCTCAAGGACGCCGCCCGCGAGGTCTACCGGCGCCTGATGGACTCCGTCGACCCGAAGCTGGTCGACGCCGCCGAGACCACGCTGCGCGACGTCGACGGTGTCCGGGACGTTGGTCAGGTCCGCATGCGCTGGATCGGGCACGCGCTGCGCGCCGAGGCCGACATCGTGGTCGATCCCCACCTGACTGTCGTCGCTGCCCACGAGGTGGCGGTCGCCGCCGAGCACGCCCTCATCCACGCCGTGCCCCGGCTGACCGCCGCCACCGTTCACACCGACCACCTGCCGCACGGCGCCGACCCGCACGCCGCCCTCGCGCACCACAGCGCGGCCTGAGCAGGCGGGCGGTCGAGCGGGGCCTGGTTCAGGCGGCCGTGCCGAAACCCGCCGCGGCCAGGTCCTGCTCGCGCAGCAGAGTGAAGTCGACGTCCAGCTTCGGGTCGTACGGTCCGGGCTGGATGCCGAGTTCGTGCGTGGAGTACTCGCCGAACCGGTTGATGTGCTCGGTCAGGTACGGCGAGATGCGGGCCAGCTCCTCCGGATCGATCTCCCAGACCTCCTCCAGCAGCTGGCGGACGATCTCCGCGATGTCCAGGGCGTTATGGAAGATCACCGCGTTCGTGAGCAGCGCATTGAACTTCATCGCCGTCTCCTGCTCGACGGGATCGTTGTCGGCGATGACGCCGCGGTTGCCGAAACCGAACCACGGGGAGAACCGGTTGAACGACTCGACCTTGTTCGTCGCCGCAGTGACCCGCCGGCGCAGCGGGGCGTCCGAGAGGTAACGCAGCAGCTGGACGGTGCGGATCACGCGGCCGGCCTCGCGGAACTCGGTGTAGGTGGCGTTCTTCCGCGATCCCGACCGCAGCCGCTTCAGCAGCGTCGACGAGGAGATCGCCCCCTCCCGGACGGAGATGGCCACCCGCATCAGGTGCCGGAATACGGACTCGACATCGTTACGTTCTGGCCGCGGCTCTATCCGCTGCTGCCCGAGCGCCTCACGGCATTGGTCGACGACGCTCGCAATCAGCTCGACATTGCTGCCCGCTTCTGTGCCGTCTTCGCCCTCGGCGCTGTCTCCACTGGAATTCTGCTGATCAGGCACGGTAGTTGGTGGCTGCTTCTCCCTCTTGCTCTCGTGGCCCTCAGCGCCTTCGCTTACCGTTCCACGCTGAACGCGGCCCTTTTGTACGGGCAGGCGCTGCAGGCGTTCAGGGTCAACTTAAGCTTTATCGGATCTCGTAGGAGATGCACGATGCCGCCTCCGAGGCGGTCGCGTAAGATTCCTCGCGGTTGTCTCCCACGGCGTTTACGTAACCGATGTACTGGCTGTTGGACTCCACCTTGCTGCTGACCTCGTCCCCTAGGGCGACATAGAGCCCAGCGGCACGGCAGCCCTTTATGGCTACCGCTTCGTCGAGCCCCCGCACCCCCCTTAGTCGGCCGGAGCTCGGAGCCGTCAGATACAGCTCCGTGACCGCTCCCTCACAGGCGAACTGGGGAACCGGGCTGCCCGTGAGCTTCGCCATGAGCAACTCGGCCGGCGGGACCCCGGTGAGCTCTTTGATGGCTTGCTGGACACCGGCGCCGACGAAGCGCGGATTGAGTTCTACCAGGCGGGGCCCGTCCGACGTGAGGATGAACTCCAGGTGGAAGGCGCCGAAGTCGTATTCCAAGGCGGCCAGCGTCTCAGCCACATACAAGTCCGCGCCGTCGAAGGGAAGGTCGGCCGCGAAGCGGACCGCGAGCTCCACGAATCGCGGCGGAACGGAAAGCACTCGGTCCGAGTAACCGATGATGCGCACCTCGCGGGAGTCGATGAAACCCTCCGCGCTCAGCAGCGGCCCGACGAGCACCTCCTCGAACAGGAGCTTGTGCTGCGGGCGCACCCGCCTGCCGTACACGCGCTGCAGGTGCCGGGCCGCCACGTCGCGCACGGCATGGACGTCCTGCGCCAGCACGACATCCCAACTGGACGCCCCGTCAACGGGCTTGACGATGCAGGGATAACCGATGGGTGAGTCCAGGTCGTCGTCATGCGCCGACTTCACGCCCCACCGGATGTCGGGGACTCTGGCGGATGCCAGAGCCGCGCGGGCCACAGCTTTGTCCCGTGCGATGCCGGCGCCCAGCGGCTGAGGTCCGGCGACGCCGAGCTTGGCGGCGACCGCGGCCGCGATCCTGACGAAGCTGTCCACGGAGCTGAACACGGCAACGATCTCGCCGTGCAGGACGTTCAGGATGCGCGTGACGCCGACGGCATCCGTGGTGTTCGTGAGCAGCCATGCGTCCACCACGTCGTCGAACTGACTGCCGTAGGAAGCGCGATCAGAGATGGCTACCGCAGTACGGAAGCCCAATCGCTTGGCGGCTTCCAACTGAGCGCGGCAAGGGGCCACCACCACTGCACCGGCGCAGAGCTGCCCACGGCCGCCACCGGGCAGCGTGTGCAACTCCACAAAGACTACCCAGCCGCAGCGCGTGGGCATGGTTTCCTCCATTTTCTGGGGCCGGCCAGGAGTCATAGTGCGGCTGCGAGAAAGGAACGACTCGTCACTGGACTTCCCGTCTATCTCGTGGCCTTGGAAGCGAGCGGCCATTCGTACAACGAGATCGTCGGCAACAACCAGGCGCCGTACATCAACTCGCTGATCAGCCAGTACGGCATCGCGTCGAACTACTTCGCGGTCGGCCACCCGAGCCTTCCGAACTACCTGGAACTGACCGGTGGTTCGAACTTCGGCATCACCACCGACTGCAACCCGTCGCAATGCACGGTGAACCAGCCGAACATCGCGGCGGATCGGATCACCCCGGCCGGCAAGACCTGGAAAGCGTACGAGGAATCGATGCCGGCACCCTGCGCGCTGTCCGACTCGGGCGAGTATGCGGTGCGACACAACCCATTCGTCTACTACTCAGACATTCAGACCACGTCACGGTGCAACAACGACGTGCCGTACACCCAGCTCGCCACCGACCTCGGCTCGACGACCACCACACCGAACTACGCGTTCATCACCCCGAACCTGATCGACGACATGCACGACGGCACGATCGCCCAAGGCGACACCTGGTTGTCGCAGAACGTGCCGACCATCCTCAACTCCCCCGCCTTCACCAGCCAGAACTCGGTGCTCAACATCGTGTGGGACGAGGACGACGGCACCCAGAACAATCAGGTGGCGTCGATCGTGATCAATAAGTCGACCACGGCCGGCTACCACTCGACCAACCCGTACAACCACTTCTCCTGGCTGGCCACGATCGAGTCTGCATGGGGTCTCGCTCCGCTGAACAGCAACGACGGCGGCGCCACCGCGATGTCGGACTTCTTCGTGCCGCAGGTCGGCCAGACCCTGCCCGGTGCCCCGACCAACGTGTCCGCCACCGCCGGTCAACGGAAGGCGACCGTCACCTGGACACCGCCGGCCAACAACGGAGGCTGCTCGATCACGCAGTACCACGTGGTCGGTTCCCCCGGAGGTAGCGCGACGGTCAGCGGCACCTCGACCAGCGCCACCGTCACCGGCCTCACCCCCGGAACCAGTTACACCTTCACCGTATCGGCCACCAACTGCGTGGGCACCGGCCCCGTCTCGTCCCCGTCCAACCCGGTCGTCCCGACCAAGCACTGACTCCGCCGGGCGCCTCCGAGTGCGAACTGGCTCAGCGGCGCCCGGTCTTGGGGACATGCCGACGGCCGGTCTGTGGACGGCGTCGCTGTTGCCGGAGGACTTCTTCACCCTGCCCTCCGGCGAACGCAAGGGCCTGGCGCATCAACGACCCACCTCGTGCTGTTGGGGCGCCTGGAGGCGCTCACCGGCGGAGTGCTGGTACAGGTGTCCAGCAGGTGCCCGTCGAGAGCGTGCCCGGACTGCGGGGTATGGTTACGACGCGACGCGTGCACGGCCGCTACATTCGGCAGCCCGACCGACCGGCCCGTCGCCGACAAGCCAGAACGGGTCCGGCTGACCGTGCGCCGATTCTTCTGCGATGCCTCCACCCGTCCCCGACGGACGGTCGTTGAGCAGATCGATGGTGTGACCGAGCCTTACCAGCGAGCCCGCTCCGGCCTTCGGAGCCGGCTCCACGCCATCGCAGCACAGCTGGGCGGCCGGCCCGGGGCACGACTGTGCCGGAAATCCTCCCGTCCCCGCTGGGCGGATGAGACTGCTACGGCAGGTCCGCGCAGTGGGCGTCTCGAAGTCACGCCCCACGTAACCTCTTCCTGTGCCAGCCTCCCGCCTGCATCGCGTCGCCGTCCTTGTGCTCGAGGGTGCGAAGCCTCTCGACGTCGGCATTCCTGCGCAGGTTTTCACGACCCGCGCGAGCATGCCGTACGAGGTGCGGGTGTGCGGGGCGACACCCGGTCTCGTGACCGGCGGCGATGGCCTCGCGTACTACGTCGCCCACGGGCTCGACGCGCTTGCGTGGGCCGACATCGTCTTTGTCCCCGGCTACCGGTTCCCGGACCGCGACGACCCGCCGCAGGTCGTCGTCGACGCACTGATCGCCGCCCACGACCGGGGCGCACGGCTCGCCGCCATCTCGACGGGTGCCTTCGCGCTCGCCGCCACGGGCCTGCTCGACGGCAGGCGCGCCACGACGCACTGGCACTACACGCGGGCGCTCGTGGCCAGGCATCCGCTCATCCAGGTCGACGAGAACGTACTGTTCGTCGACGAGGGCAGCGTGCTCACCTCGGCCGGCGCCGCCTCCGGCATCGACCTGTGCCTGCACATCCTGCGCGGCGACCTCGGAGTGGCCGCGTCCAACCACGCGGCCCGGCGTCTGGTTGCGGCCCCCTACCGCAGCGGCGGCCAGGCCCAGTACGTGCCGCGCAGCGTCCCCGAGCCGCTCGGCGAGCGGTTCGCCGCCACCCGAGAGTGGGCGCTGCACCGGCTCGGCGAGCCCCTCACCCTCGACATACTGGCGCGGCAGGCGGGGGTCTCGCCGCGCACGTTCTCCCGGCGCTTCGTCGAGGAGACCGGCTACACGCCGATGCAGTGGGTGATGCGCGCCCGCATCGACCTGGCCCGCGAACTGCTCGAGCGCTCGCAGCGCAGCGTCGAACAGATTGCCGCCGACGTCGGGCTCGGCACCGGCGCGAACCTGCGCCTGCACTTTCAGCGCATCCTCGGCACCACACCGAGCGAGTACCGGCGCACCTTCACCCGGGGCGAGTGACCCGCCCGGCGCCGCGTGGCGGGATCCTTTTGAACCATGGCGATCCCGCCACTGTCAGCGGCGCGAGCCGCGGGCGAGCCTGGTGGCGAAGGGAAGGGACATCACTCATGACTCGCATCGCCATCAACGGATTCGGCCGCATCGGACGCAATGTGCTGCGCGCACTGCTGGAGCGCGACAGCGCCCTCGAGATCGTCGCTGTCAACGACCTGACGGAGCCCGCCGCTCTCGCCCGGCTGCTCGCCTACGACAGCACGGCCGGTCGGCTCGGGCGCCCGGTGACCGTCGACGGGGACGTCCTCGTCGTCGACGGCCGTCGGATCACGGTACTGGCCGAGCGCGAACCGGCGCAGCTGCCGTGGGCCGAACTCGGCGTCGACATCGTCCTGGAAGCCACCGGCCGCTTCACCTCGGCCAAGGCCGCCCGCGCCCACCTCGACGCGGGCGCGAGGAAGGTACTCGTCAGCGCGCCGTCGGACGGCGCCGACGTCACGCTCGCGTTCGGGGTCAACACCGATGCCTACGACCCGGCCGTGCACACGATCGTCTCGAACGCCTCCTGCACCACCAACGCGCTCGCTCCGCTGGCCGCGGTCCTCGACGAACTCGCCGGTATCGAGCACGGGTTCATGACGACGGTGCACGCCTACACGCAGGAGCAGAACCTGCAGGACGGTCCGCACCGCGACGCCCGTCGCGCCCGGGCCGCCGGCGTCAACATCGTGCCGACCACGACCGGCGCCGCCAAGGCGATCGGCCTGGTGCTGCCGAACCTCGACGGCAAGCTGTCGGGCGACTCGATCCGCGTACCGGTGCCGGTGGGCTCGATCGTCGAACTCAACACGACCGTAGCCCGCGACGTGACACGCGACGACGTGCTGGCGGCGTACCGCGCCGCAGCGGAGGGGCCGCTCGCCGGCATCCTCGAGTATTCGGACGACCCGCTCGTCTCGTCCGACATCACGGGCAATCCCGCCTCGTCGATCTTTGACTCGGCCCTCACCCGCGTCGACGGCCGCCACGTCAAGGTGGTCGCGTGGTACGACAACGAGTGGGGCTTCTCGAACCGCGTGATCGACACGCTCGAGTTCCTCGCCACCCGCTGACCGGACGCCGGGGGTGGTAACCCGCCTCCGGCGACCGCGTCTGCCAGCACTTCCTTTGGGCGCTCTAGTTGACCAGTGGGGCCAACCAGAGCGCTCAGTCACAGAAGCGGGTCCGCCCGGCGTCCGGACGGGTGCGGGAGCGCCGCGGCCGGTGTCGTAGCCGCGGTCGGCGAACAGGTGCTTGGGCTTGCGACGCGGACGTCCTCGCAGCCCTCGTATCCGGGGTATCGCGTCCAGCAGAGGAATGAGCTGGGTGACGTCATGACGGCTTGCGCCGGTTACGGAGGCGGCCAGTGGGGTGCCGTGCCGGTGCACCATCACGTGGTGCTTGGACCCAGGGCGGCCGCGGTCGACGGGCGAGGGCCGGGTCGGGTCGGGTCGGGTCGGGTATCCAAAGCCGGCCAGGGTGGCGGGTCCTGGGAACAGGGGGGTGGCAGCAACGGAGCTGTGCGCTCTCACAGATCATCAGGCACGGGGTCCGCGGACACAAGGCAGACCGTGCCCGTGAAGATCGTCAGTTGCCCCCCGCCACACCGGTCTCATTCTGAAACGATCAGTTAGTCATGCGTAAGGCGTCGTGTGGATCGGAGAGCAGGGGTCCTGCTCCACATGTCTGCGGTGATGGCCCCACCTACGCGTCGGGTACGGCATGCCGGCATCCCCCAAGTGCCCTGCACCCGCGGGGATGGCCCCGGGCCGGTGAGACGGACCTGCCGGTGAGCGCCTTCGTCGGCGGTATCTCCTTGGCCAGCGTGGAGAGTGTCTTCGCCAGCCACCGGTCTCATCCCGCGTAAGGGCGCCTTCGAGGAAACGGATCTGCCAGTCGATATGGTCCTGGCGCCGAATGCCGGGTCGGATGGACAGCGCGCGAACGCTGCGGTGCGCCAACAGACCCCCAGCGGCCAGACGGGTGCAGTCGACCCGGGACTGCTGGCCGGCGCCGATGCCCAGCGCGGCTCGCCAGCGCTCGAGCCCGAGCCGCAGAGGCCGCCAAAGCCGGGTGCCCTCTCCAGCTCCAGCAGGTCAACGGACGCCAACTGGGTGATAAGGCACCGCAACGGGGCGCAGCACGGTGAGAGAGTCTTCCTGGCGTGCGACCATCGCGAAGCAGAATCTGTCGGCCTCCAGGCAGAGGTCGACATCGTCTGGATGAATTCCCTGGTATCCGCGTCGCAGTCCGTCAGCAAGATCGGCTGCTGCCCGGGAAGTCCTTGCGTGGTGGAGATACGGGGCCGCCGCGGCATCGCCGCCAGCGAGACGTTGGCCGATGTATTCGGCGCAGGCCAGGTCTTCAGCGGCCCGTCCTCCGTCGCCGGTGACTACGAACGTCACCGGACCGGAACTTTCGGTCTGCAGGAACCGCGCTGTCGCGCTGGCCACCACGAAGCTCGCGCACAAGACCAGCGGCGCGCTCGCGACGGCCAGCGCACCAACAGTTCCCGCCGTCGCCTTCTGCACGACCGTGCGACCAACCAGATCGAGCGACCTGACCAGGCCGGGTGAGTTCACCGTGTCGAAGCCTGCTGCTGGAGCACCGTCCTTCAGAGCCAGCCACGCAGGCCAGCTCTCCTTCAAGGCCAGTGCCTCACCCTCCGAGGAGGCCAGGACGATCCTCTCCGCGCCACGCCCGAAGGCCCAGGCAGCCACGGTGAAGGCCCGCATCACGTCGACGACGACTGCAACGCGCGGAACGTCAGTCAGCCCCGGAATACCGACGAAGCGATGGTTCATTTCGCCATTCTCGCTGAGGCTCGCATCGCTCATGCCAAGAGGCGATCCACAGTTCACGGCTCACGTCGGTCAGGCCTCCGCGTAGGCCAACGGCGCGATGACTTCGAGGGTTTCACGGGCCACGCGGTACAGCCTGCTCGGGGCCACGAACGCGACGGTGCGCATGTTGTGCAGCCGGTCGGCAAGGCGGATGGCCAGCACGGCCTCCTCACGCGTCGGCTTGAGCGCCGGCGCCCTTGCAATACCGAAGTTGAGAGCGCTTAGTGGGATCGCGTCGGCCGTGCTGCACGACATTGACGACACCCCTGCCCGCCGGCCGCGTGACCGAGCACTTCACAGATCACGGCTGGTGGCATGCCGATGTTGGCGACGATGGCGGCGACGGCGAGGCAGTGGGTGAGGAACGGGTCGCCGCTGCGACGGGTTTGGCACGCGTGCCAGACGGCGGCCTCATCGTGGGTGTGCTGGATGAGCGAGGTGTCGGCGACCGGGTGGTGATTCGCACGACAGCCAGGATGCTGTCCAGGGGCGGGGTGGCGGAGCGGCGCTTGATCGGTCGGGGTGTTAACCGGCGCCGGGCACTCATGACACTCCCCCGTCGGCGATCGGGCGGGCGGCCCACCCTGGTAGGGGCTGTTTGCGGGCGCGGTAGGCGCGGGCGAGGGCGTCCCGTGCGTGCTCGGCACCGTCTTCGGTGATCTGGTAGAAGCGACGGCGCGGACGGCCGGCTTGCTCGTGTACGGCGGGGTCTTCCCAGGTGCTGTCCACCCAGCCGACTTGTTCCAGGCGCGCGAGGATCGGATAGATCGTGCCCGACGGCAGTCCCGCCAGCTCGCACAGCTCGAGGCCGTAGCGTCCGTTGGCGGGGTCTTCCAGCAAGGCCCGCAGCACCAGTTGGGTCTGCAGGGTCATACGCGGACTACCCACGATCGTAACCTACATAGCCTATATAAAGGCTGCCCAGACCTACCAGTGACGCTCATGCTCTGCAGGGGCGGACGATCCTGAACACGCTCGAGACAGTTGGAACTCCTGGCGAAATGATCCGAGGTGGTTGGATCACCCCCGGACCGTTGATCGGGGTGCGCGGGGGTGGCTCGGCCGAAGCCGTGGGAAGTCGATGACGAGTTGCGGGCGGTGTTCGGGCCGCTGTCGCCCAAGGTCGAGCGTCGGACCCGGCTCCAGGGACGCAAGCGGCATCCGGACCGGCTGGTGTTCCAGGGCATCCTGTTCGTCCTGCATACCGGGATCTCCTGGGAACACCTGCCGCAGGAACTCGGCTTCGGCTCGGGCATGACCTGCTGGCGCCGCCTGGCCGAATGGACCGAGGCCGGGGTGTGGCCCCGGCTGCACGAGGCCCTCCTCTCCAAACTTCGCGGCGCGGACGCACTGGACTTCTCCCGGGCCGAGCACGACTGGCTCACCATCGTGCAGTTGCCCTCCTACGCGCCCGACCTCAATCCGGTGGAAGGCATCTGGTCGTTACTACGGCGCAGCACGACCGCCAACATCGTCTTCGCCGACCGCGACCGCGCGAGTACTGGGTGTGGCTCACCACCACGCCGCCGACTCGCACCAGGTGCGTCGATCGGGCACGGCGGGTTGGCCATGCGGCGCCCGCGCCGCTCCGGCACGCGTGCCGTTCGCGTGCCGGAGCGACCGAGGCAATGGTGTTCAGGAGATGTCGTGGTAGCCGTTCCAGCCGCCGGTGCCGATCTCGGTGCGGGTGCCGAAGTGGCTGTTACCCAGGCCGGGATAGAGCCACAGACGGCCGGCGGAGTCGACAGCGACCAGATCGCCCTTGCCGTCGCCGGTGAGGTCGCCCGGCGCGGCGAGCTTGGTGTAGCCCTGCCAGCCGGAGCCGATGTACGTGCGGCTGCCGAACGTCCCGTTCCCCAGGCCCGGGTACAGGTACATGGACCCGCCGGGCGTCGTGGCGACGATATCCGGGATGCCGTCGCCGGTGAGGTCTGAGGCGCCGACGATCCGGCTGTAGATGTTCCACCCGCTGCCGAGGAAAACGGGTTTGCCGGTGACCGCGCCACCCTTGACCCCCGCGATGAACCACAGGTCGCCGCCGGTGTCACGGGCGATCAGGTCCGCGTGGCCGTCGCCGCTGAGGTCGCCGGGGCCGGCCACTGCCGTGTAGTGCTCTACGGGGAAGCTGGACGTGCCGGTCGCTCCGAGGTTGAACAGCACACCGCCGCTGGTAAAGACAACGAGTCCGCTCTGGCCGTTGTCGTCCGGGGCGACGGTGGAGGTCATCAGGGGGTAGTCCGCGGGCGTGTATCCGTACCCGGTCGTCTGGCGGCCGCGGAGGGTGCCGTTCTCCAACCCTGTGTAGGCGTACACATTGCCCTTGGCGTCCCGGCCGATGACCTGCCCCTTGCCGAAGTCCGGCTGGTGGCCTTCGTTGGCGATCGCGTTGTAACCCGCCAAGCCGGTCGCGACCTGGGTCCGGCCGCCGTAGTCTGCGGCTCCGTTGGCGTAGTAGGCGTACAGCGTTCCCGCCTCGGTGCGGCCGACGATGTCGCCGTGGCCATCGCCGTTCCCATCCAGGCCGATGAGTTGGTTGTACATGTTCCAGCCGGTGCCGATCTGCCGTCGGCCGGAGAGCGAGCCGTTCGAGGTGGCGTCGTACAGCCACAGCCGGCCGACCAGGTCGCGGGCGAGCAGCGAACCGCGGGCGGTGCCGTCGAAGTTCGCCGCGCCGATGATCTGGTCGTAGATGTTCCAGTTGGTGCCGACCTGGACCCGCGGCCGGAAAGGCTGGCCGAGACTGTTCTGGCTGGCGTAGTACCAGAGCCGACCATGCGTGTCCCGGGCCATCAGGTCGGCCCGGCCGTCACCGCTGGCGTCGCCGACAACGGTGACCTGGTTGTAGGTCTGCCACCCGCCGCCGACCGGGATGTACTTCGCGCTGGGCCGGGTGTAGCTGCTGGGGTAAAGCCGCAGCTGGCCGGAGGCCGTGATGGCGAGGAGGTCGTCGCCACTGCCGCCACTGATGTGGCCGATATCCAGCAGTTGCCGGTACTCGGCCGCGCCCATGGGAACGAGCTCGGAGGAGACCGGGCCGCTTACGGTGCCCACCGACATGCTGTACGACTGGGCGGTCACGCCGCCGGGTTCGGCCCAGGCGGTTGCCGCCGCCGCGTTTCCCGCGGCCGAGACGGTGAGAGTGACGGTGCTGAGGCCAAGGACAGTGCCCGTGGCCAGGGCGACGAGCCGTTTCACGGCCCGACGCGTGCGTATGGGGAACAAGATGCCTCCCTGGAACCGGTGCGCTGGCGATGCGCCAGACCGGTGATCCAAATGATCGAGGCGAGGATAGTGCGAACGCATAGTGGCGATCGATCCCATGTTCGGCAAAAACGATCACAAGCGAAGGGTGGGCGCGGTCAACTCGTGGACCTGGTCCGGCCGCCCAGCCGGCATCCGGCTCACGGGGGTCGACGGGCTTTCCCCGCGCCGCGCCCGACGACGTGGCGAGCCTCGATCAGTTTCCGGACCGTGGCGCCGACTTCCTCCTGAAGTCCCTTGGCCACATTGCCCTTGTCGCACAGCCCGGCCATGCGGCCACCGCGCGGCACTCCCCGCGTCCGGCACGGATGGCATGCCGGAAGTGCCCGATGCGGACGACGACGCTGTCGGCAGAGGCGGTACGGCAACCTCTTCGGGCAGCGACGCCACACTCACCAGCTCCATGCGTAGCAAATCGCACGCCCGTCGGATGCTGTAATGCGTCTGGTCGGACGCGTACACACAGGCGGGGCATCACCTGGCGTGCCGTGGCCAGACCGTGCAGTATCGCCTCGCCGGAAGAGGAAGCCCCATAGCCGTACGCCTCGGACGGCAGGGCCCCGGCGATCGTTGCCACGGTTTCGTGGCCACTCCGGGCACTGTCTCGGCACTGCTCACCCCACCACAGCCGCGCCCAGAAGGCCTGGGTCGCATCGCGGGCGGGAAGGATTATGAGCAAGTCGTCCGATGGTGCCGTGAGTTCTGCGTCGATGGTCGAGGAGCAGCCTCCATCGACTTGATCGACTCCGGCTCCCGTCTCCATGGCGGCCACGACCTCGATCGGCGGCGTGATCCGGGTGGACCCCATCTACGTCCCGGCTCGCCTCCGGGGCCGCGGCAATGCGGGCGTCGTGACGGTCGACATCGGGATCGGCGAGTCTGTGCGGCCGCTAGCTGGCGCCGTCACCCCGGCGGGCTCCCGCACACCGCCCGCGAGCACCGCGCACGTAAACGCAATCACAGGGGCCTTCCAGTCCCAGGAGGCGAACGCAATCACCGGTACGACGAACATCGAATGGACTGCGGAGACAGCAAACGCCGCCCGCGCCCAACCTCCGCCGATCGCCGGCCGACGCACGGTCGCCCAGTGGCGCCACCACAGTCCGGCAGCCACGGCCGTGATGACGGCCATCACAGCAGCGCCGAGCCGGGCCAGATCAGCATCGGTCACACTGTCAGGATCCGGTGCGGTCGATCCGGTCGTGTGCACGCTCAGCGCAACCGCAGTCCATCCGAGGGCCGCCGCACCCAGCAGGGAAGCCAAAACTGCTGCGCGTCGCCGGTCCCAACTCGTCCCAGATTGCGCCAAGTTCGATTTCACGCCTCATCCTATGGCGGCAGTGTTGCTGCTGAACGGCGTAACTTCCCTCGTGTGAGCCCACGCCGTGCTCAAGTTCGCCATACGAAACGAGAAATGATCGCAGGGTATGGGGGCGACCTTCCTCCTGATCCTGAACTCTGCGAGCTCACAAGGGAGTCCGTGATGATGAGTGCGCTGGTGCGTACCAGCGAACGGGACGTGTTTGCGGAGCTGTCACACTTTCGGACGGCCCGGCCCGGACACCGGTGAAGTTGTCGCTGCTCGCCGAGCACCAGCGCGGATACGGCTCTCTGTACGGAACCTTGAACCACGGCGGGCTCGACACCGATGCTCTGCGCGACCTACTGATATCGCTGCCTCTGCCACGGTTCGACGGACGGATCGTGCTCACCGTGCCTGCTCAGACGCCGCCTGTTCGCCTGAGCGGCTGTTCCAATAGCTGATGAGCGGAGACGGGCAGATCCATCTGGCCGGTGAAGGTGGACGCCGTCCGCTGTCATTCATGATCACGCAAGGGCAGTGCGGCGACGCACCGCAGCTCATTCCAGTCATGGAAGACATCAGCGTCGCCCGCCTGGGCGGCGGGCATCCTCGCACCCGCCCCGATCACCTCGGCGGCAACAAGGCGTACAGCTCCCGCCGTAACCGCCGCTACCTGCGCAGACGCCACATCAAGAACACCATCACCGAGCCCAAGGACCAGCGGGCCGACCGCAAGCGCCGGGGCAGCAAAAGGCGGTCGGCCCGCCGGCTTCGACAAGACGATCTACCGGCGTAGGAGCGAGGTCGAGCGGACGATCAACCGGCTCAAGAACCTCCAGGGCCGTCGCGACGAGGTACGACAAGCGGGCCCACGTCTTCCACGGCACCGTCACCGTGGCCGCGATCTGGCTCCGGCTTCGTCCATGATCCGCCGGATGGAACCTGGCGGTGAGGCGCTCGAAAACCGGTGGAACAGCGCCGCGGTACGCCATTACCGTGCTGCCGAACCAAAGTCGTCTGGGCAAGGACGTGCCGTTGTACACCCTGTGAGACCTCCCGAGCGCTGATTCGTCGCGCGTCGCGCATCTGCGCCGCGCTCCTTTCTGCTGCGGACTTCTCACTGAAACCGGTGTACTTCTGTGCTCAAAAACTGGGTGGTCGTGCCCACCTGCCTGCCGCTCGTTCTCCGCCGTTGCCACGCGTGCGCGTCCGAGCGCTTCCGGGCAAGCGGCAAATTTCGCGTCAACGCAAACCACAAGCTCATCGACGCCTGGCTCCTCGTGCTCTGTGCCGGTTGCGGGGAAACGGCAAAGCTCACGGTCCTGGAGCGGATGAATGTGCGCTCCGTACGACCTGAGCTGCTGGACCGGCTGCATGACAACGACCCTGGCCTGACAGCTGAACTGCTCCAGGATCCGGTCGTGCGACGCCGTAATCGCATCGCCCTCGACTGGGACAACGCCTGGCGCCTCGACACCGGCGGACCGGATCACCTGGACCGCGAGGCCATCGACGTCTCGGTCCGCTTTGCGGCGCAGATTCCTGTCCGGCCGGTACGACTCATCGCTGAAGGCTGCGGTCTTTCACGGGCCGAGGTCGAGAGGCTGATCACGGAAGGGAAACTCGTTTCGGCAGTCCGGCTGAGCGGCAAGCTCTCCGGCGACTTCACCTTCACGCTCAAGCGCTGAGCCCCCCCCCGGAGCCAGGGGCCTGTCCGGCAAGATCCGCCGGGCAGCGCTTCGGAGGCATACCGTGGCAGGCACCGGTTCGGCACTGACACAGCAGTCCCGAACCAGGACTCTTCAGCGGTGGATCTTCGCGCAGGGTTCGTCGTCGCGCCCGTGCCGTGGCCGTCCATCCAGCCGCCCGCCCGGGCCACGGACAGGCCCTTGCCCTTCTCGATCAAACCGACCTTGCCCTGCTGAATGGTCGCATCCGTGTGGGCCGGGGGTCATGGCAGCGATGGCAGCGGGGCCAGAATCCAGAATAATGGTGATCCTGTGTCGCATCCCGCGTCCAGGAATAGCCGCGGGCCCGCACCCTGTTGCCGCGAACATGATGACGAATGCGCCGCGGCCCGAGGTCCTGCGATACACCGCTTTCTCCAGTGCCCCCGACGGCGGAAACCCCGCCGGCGTCGTTCTGGACGCCACCGCCCTGGACGACAGCGACATGCTGGCTATCGCCGCCGACCTCGGATACTCGGAGTCCGCGTTCCTGACCGCGCCCCCGGAGGGCCTCGGCGGCCAGGAGGGGCGGGCGTACAGCATCCGCTACTTCAGCCCCAAGGCCGAGGTGCCGTTCTGCGGGCACGCCACCGTCGCCACCGCCGTCGCGCTCGCCGAGCGGCTAGGCCCCGGGGAGCTGGTGTTCGCGACGCGCGTCGGCACCGTGCCGGTGGAGGTGGCCGAGGAGGACGGGACGGTCAGGGCCACACTCACCAGTGTCGAGCCGCACATCGAGGAGATCGCCGACGCCGACCTCGCAGAGGCACTCGCAGCACTCGGCTGGCCGACCACCGATCTCGACCCGGCCTTCCCGCCGCATATCGCTTTCGCCGGCGCCCGCCATCTCGTTCTCGGGGCAGCGACACGCGCGCGCCTCGCAGATCTCTCCTACGACTTCCCGCGCCTCGAAGCCCTGATGCACCGCTTGGACCTGACCACGGTCCAGTTGGTGTGGCGGGAGTCGGCCACCGTCTTCCACGTCCGTGACCCGTTCCCAGTCGGCGGCGTCGTCGAGGACCCGGCAACCGGCGCTGCAGCCGCCGCGTTCGGTGCCTACGCCCGTGAGCTCGGCCTCGTCCCCGAGGACGCCGTCCTCACCCTGCACCAGGGTGAAGACCTAGGCCGCCCTGGCGAACTCACGGTGACGCTGCGCGCGGCCGACCCACGCATCCGTGTCAGCGGCACGGGAGCGCGGATCAGCTGAAGCGCCACCCATGACGGCAGCGCAGGCACAGGCTCCCCCGTCCCCACAAAGCGCCCCCATTCCATGATCGGTAAGCCCAGCCTCTTCTTGGCTCGCAGGGTGCTCCACCGCCCCCAGGTGATGACGGCGTAATGACCGCCATGTACCAGGGCATGTCGCTCCCTACGTGGTGCCCGAGTGGCCCGGGCTGATCCTGTACGCCGTGCGAGTGTGTACACAGCGGCTACAACCGGACCGGGCCGCCGCGCGGCAGGCCTTCGCGGTTACCGGCACGGACGTAGAGCAGGCGCTCGTTGCGGCGCGCCGCGACATGCGGCAGCCGATCGAGGTCCACGATGCCGAAACCCGGCGACTGCTGGTGTACCCAGCGATGTCCGGCCGCGCTCGCCTTCTCGTGACAGGCTGCGGCTTCCACGTCGCCGTCATCAACGCGCCCGGTCACGGCGACCGGCCGCGCACGGCGCACGACGAGGCGGAACTCGCCGAGCTGTTCCGGGCGCGGGCGGCGGGCGAGCCGGAAGGACCGATCGTCGTGCGCTACAACGACCACCTGGCGGAGCTCGCCGTGCCCGAGTGCCGGGCGACCCTGGACACCCTCCAGCAGCTTCCGGAGATCGGCACCGACGGGCTGGTCGGCTTCTGGGGCATCAACACGGGCACCGCGATCGGCGTGCCGCTTGTGGCGATCGAACCCAGGGTCACCCGATCGCACCATCACAAGTCCGTCACATCTCTAGCGCAGGATGCCCTCGGCAATCATGATCGCCTCCGTGAACAGAAACCTCACCCGCACCGCAGTCGCCGCTGCCCTCCTCGCAGCGCTGACTGCATGCAGCACCAACAAGCCGAATCCCGTCCCTCACCAGGTCTCCAACGGAAAGGCCGCCGCGTCCGCCGCCCCCGCCGCCGGCAAGCCGGTCGACGCCAGCGCTGCCTTCACACAGATTTCCGGCAAGGTGTCCTCGGCGAAGCTCTCCGGCAGCGTCACCGCCGACAATGACCCCAACCACCTGCTCGGCAGGCCCAACCAGTACACGTCGAAGATCACTTTCGCCGACTCGCGAATCGCGGCCACCGACGTAGAAGGAACCGACAAGGGAGACGTCGACCGCGGTGGCGCCATCGAGGCATTCGCCAGCCCCGCGGACGCGCAGGCACGCGCGAAGTACATCCAGGCCGTCACGAAGGCGCTGTCGGCCCTCTCCGAGTACGACTACGTGCACGGGACGATCCTCGTCCGGGTGTCGCACTACCTGACGCCGAAGCAGGCCGCGGAGTACAAGATCGCTACTGACGGGCTCAGCTGAGGCCCGCGTCCAAAGTGTCCACCCCTCATCTTGAGGTGCCCGGCCACCACCACCGGCGGGCTGGCGAGCTGGCGGTCTGGCCGAACCCAGACGGGATCTCCGCGGATGGAAACCGCAGGTCGCACTGGGCCGGCTCGCCCAGCTCATAGCCGGTCCGCGAAACCGGATCCGCAACTTGGCAGACCTGGTGCGCAGTTCACGGACCCGCCGCTTGAGTACTGAATAGGAGCGTGTCCGCCCGATCCGTTCCGCGATCACCGTCGCAGGCATCTCGGGGAATCGCTGCAGCAGGACACGGATCTGTGGTCCCACCGCGTCCACGATCGAGCCCTTCGCGGTCCGCTGGTATTTCGGCGGCGCGTTGTTCGCCAACGCTCGACGCACCGTGTTCCTCAAGATCCCCGGATGCCTTTCCATCGCCCTGATCGGCATCTGCTCAGCCCGGTGCAACCGGCGGATCTCCGCCCAGTCCTCCACGTCGACCTCCCTTCCTCCCGGCCTGACTCAACGGGCCGGGCCTCCGAAGGGGGTCAACTTTCAAGGGCCGCCACCAGTCCACTTTTCAGAGACCACGGACATGGGACGACACTGGGCTGGCTGTCAAACAGACCGTCTCGCATGTGCACGGTGAGGCAGCGCGGTGTTCATCCGACAGCAGTTACGAGCTAGTGACAATCGGGGGCCAACTTCTTAGCGCGCCAACTGCTCTTCGTGGGCGAAGGCGCGTCAATTGGGCAGCTGCGAAACCCAGTTGGTGCATGGGAACGAAGAGATCCAAGGAGAGCCGAGCATGAAGCTTGGTATGAAGCGACTCGCGGTAGTCGGTGCGCTGGGTGTGGCCTCGGCAGCACTGGCGGCATCCCCGGCGTTCGCGAAGAGCGACATCTCAATTCAGGCCACCCCCCACACCGCACATGCCGGCCACGTGGTGAAGGTACACGGCCAGGGCGACGACGACGCCGAGCCGTACACCACGCTCGTCATACAGGAGCGGTCCGGCAAACCCGGCCACTGGGGCCACTGGCACGCCGTCACACGGAGCTTCAACGGCGATGCGCGCGCCAACGTCAAGGCCACGCACACCGGTGAGCTGCAGTTCCGTTCAGTGCTGTACTCGACCGACGAGCACCACCAGCACGCGAAGACGGACCGCATCTCTGCGCCAGTGACCGTCCACGTCATCCGCTAGCCGAGCCAAGGGCACCGCACGCAGATCGACCGCCTTCCCCGAAACGACACGACCGCTCCGGGGAAGGCGGCACCATCTCGAGCGCACCAAGTCCCGGCTCGCCGGCTGCCGTCGTCTGCATCGACGCTACGAACGAAAACCCGCGCATTTCCCCGCGTTCACCGCCATCGCCACCAGCCTCATCAACTACCGCCGACTCACCAAATGAAACGACGTTTCGGCGGTGATCATCCGCCCGTCATGAAGTCTGGTGATGCTCGGTGGGCTCGCGCAGTCTGTCCGTTCCCGCAGAACAGGCGGGAGCGGTGCGTCGGGGCTAGCCTGGAAGAGCCTGGGCGGGGCTCAACGAGGCGATCCGGAAACGCCAGGACATGCTGCGGTCGCGCCGTGACAACCGGCGTGGGACTACTCCGACGCAGGCGCGCACGGCGGCCGTCAGCCTCCGCTCACCGGAAGGACGGTGGGAAGAATGGCTGCACTGATGCTGCGCCGGATGGCGACGGTGTTCTCCTCCTGCGCCGTCGTCGCCGGAGCCATGATGGCGCCGACGGTCACCGATGCCGCTGCGCAAGGGTGCTACACCGATGCCTACCCGCCTGGTGGCGGCAAGAACATCGGCGGGTCTCCAAACAGGTACAAGTGGGATAGCTCGCCTTACATAGGAGCGCGGTACAACCGGTGCAACGGGTACGTCTATGTCCTCTACGGCGGGTACAGCGCCACGCACTGGAACGTCCGCTGGGCCGCGCCGAATGGTCCTTGGGAGCAGGGCGAGCTGCCCGCAGGGAAGGCATTGTGGTCGTGGCCTGCCCGCCACGGCGACTACAACCTCATGATCCAGGCGTGCAACCGCGGGTTCCTCTCGGGGTCGAAATGCACCAACTGGTCTCCGCAGCTCTACCTCAACACGCGGTGATTGCCTGGGCCTTCATCCACCAGCGGGCGCTTGGCGCGTTCGAGGTTCAGGTGTCGCGCCAGTTCAGGGTGGATTCGCGGGTGAGTCTGCGGCCTATGAGGTCGATCATCGCATGGCGGATGTCTTGATGCTCTGGGCGTCCGGCACGCAGGCGCTCGGCTCGGCATCCCGGCCTTCGGCCTCGCGCACCAGCCGACGCAACAGGCCGTTGAGGCGGTCGAAGATCCCTTCCTTCTGCCAGGTGGCGAAGCGGGGCGCAGTCCGTCGGCGTCCTTGGCGGGGTCCATGCGTTCCAGGACAGCGTTGACGTCCAGGTGGCCCGGGAGGGGCAGCCGGACGATGTAGCCGGTGCAGGCCGAGTCGGCGTTCGGTTCGTCGGTGACCTCCTCGACCTGTCGCTGCGTCGCGTCGGCGGGCGGTTCGCGGCGGATGGTGCAGCAGGCGCTCGGCTCCCGGCCGTACCGAGGCCCGGCGGACAGCCGTCGGTGGCGGTCTGCTCGGCGACGCGCTCGGCGAGTTCACGGCGGACTCCGGCGGCGGTCACCTTGCCGTCGAGCGTCTGTGCGGTCGCCTGCTGTGCTCCTTCCCTGGGAAGCTCTCGCGGTGTACTAGTGCCCCGGCAGGCAACGTTCGCCCGTCAAGGAGTGACGTCCGGTGCGTGCTCTCGGCGTGCCGGCCGGAAGTCCTCGTACTGGACGTACTTGGGCTTTCGGCCGGTGCGGCGAGAGTGCGTGCCGGGCGTCGCGACGGGGCGAACGTTGCCTGCCGGGGCACTAGCCACGCAGGCGGGACATGGTCGGGTCGAACAGGGGCTCCTCGGCGACGACCGCCTCGACGCGCTGGTCGAAGTAGCCGATGTTCACGGTGGTGCCTGGGGTGGTGAGTTCGGCGGGGAGCCAGGCGTATGCGATGCCCTTGCCGATCGTGTAGCCGTGGGCGGCGCTGGTGACGTAGCCGACGGCGCGGTCGCCGTCGTACACCGGCTCCTTGCCCATGACGGCGGACCGGGGGTCGTCGATGATGAGGCAGGTCAGCCTGCGGCGGACGTCGGCCTTGCGGCGTTCGAGCGCGGCCTTGCCGACGAAGTCGTCCTTGTCGAGCCTGACGGCGAAGCCGACGCCGGCCTCGTAGGGGTCGTGCTCGTACGTCATGTCGGTGCCGAAGGAGCGGTAACCCTTCTCCAGGCGGAGGCTGTTGAAGGCACCACGGCCGGCAATGATGCCGCCGAGCGGCTGGGCCGCGGCCCAGAGGGTGTCCCAGAGCTTCTGGCCGAGATCGGCGGTGGTGTACAGCTCCCAGCCGAGTTCACCGACGTACGACAGGCGCATCGCGGTGACGGGGACGCTGCCGATGTGGGCGCGCTTGGCGCGGAAGTACTTCAGGCCGTCGCCCGAGAAGTCGGAGTCGGTGAGGGGCTGCAGGACCTTGCGGGCGAGCGGTCCCCACAGGCCGATGCAGCAGGTGCCGGGGGTGATGTCGCGGACGGCGACGGATCCGTCCGGGGGGAGGTGGCGGGTGAACCAGTCGAGGTCGAGGTTGCCATTGGCACCGACCTGGAAGAGGTCGCGGGCCAGCCGGGCGACGGTGATGTCGCTGCGGATGCGGCCGTCGTGGTCCAGGAGCAGGGTGTACGTGACGGAGCCGACGGACTTGTCGACCTTGCCGGTGGACAGCCGCTCCAGGAAGGCGGCGGCGCCGGGGCCGCTGACCTCGAGTCGCTTGAGTGCCGTCATGTCGTACAGGGCGACCGTCTCACGGGTGACCTGGGCCTCGGCGCCGACGATCGGCGACCAGTACCGCGCGGCCCAGTCGTTCGGGGTCGGGATGGTGCGGCCCTCGACGAGGGAGGCGTTGGCCTCGTACCACTGCGGGCGCTCCCAGCCGTTCGCCTCCAGGAAGAACGCGCCGTGTTCCTGCTGTCGGGCGTAGAAGGGGCTGGTGCGGATGGGGCGCGGCTTCCCGGAAGGCTGGAGCGGGTGGAGGATGTCGTAGACCTCCACGAAGTTCTGGCAGTCGCGGGCGAGGACGTACTCCGGGGAGAGCTGATGCGGCTCGAAGCGGTTGACGTCGCACTCGTGCAGGTCGAAGGAGGAGCAGTAGCCGTCGACCAGCCATTCCGCGACGGCCCGGCCGACGCCCGCGGAGTGGGTGACCCAGACGGCCTCCGCGACCCAGAAGCCCTTGACCTCCGGTGACTCGCCGAGCAGTGGGCATCCGTCGCTGGTGAAGGAGAACAGGCCGTTGATGCCCTCCTCGACCTTGGCCTCCTTCGTCGCGGGCAGCAGCGACTGGGTTTCGGTCCAGGCGGGCTCGAAGTCCTCCTCGGTGAACTTCAGGACCGACGGCATCTGGTCGGCGTCGGCGACGGAGCGGATGTCGTCGGCGGAGACGGGCATCGGGCGGTGGCCGTAGTAGCCGATGCCGATGCCGTCGAAGCGATCGCGGTAGTAGAGGTCGGCGTCCTGGTGGCGCAGGATCGGGCGCACCGCCTCCTCGGTCTGGCCGGCCAGGGCCGGGACCGGCCCGGTCCAGGCGAGCTGATGGGCGAGCGGGGTGAGCGGGAGGTTCATCCCGACCATCCGGGCGATCTTCGGGCCCCAGATGCCGGCGCAGCACACCACGATGTCGGCGGGGATCTCGCCCTGGTCGGTCAGGACCCCGGTCACCCGGCCGCCGCTCTGCCGTACGTCGAGGACTTCGTGGCGGGCCAGGAATCGCACACCCCGCTCGGTGGCCCGGCGGATCTGCGCCTCGACGGCGAGTACGGCCTTGGCGAGGCCGTCGGTCGGGACAAGGAGGCCGCCGAGGACCTTGTCGCGGTCGACGAGCGGGTGCTGCTCCACACACTCGTCGGCGGTCAGCAGCCGGGCCTCGATGCCCCAGGCGGTGATCCAGCCGTGACGGCGGTGGAGCTCGGCGAGGCGCTCGGGGGTGGTGGCCACTTCCAGGCCGCCGACCTGCAGGAAGCAGGGCTTGCCGTCGACGTCGAGGGAGCAGAACTTCTCGACGGTGTAGCGGGCCAGCTCCGTCATGGTCTTGGAGGCGTTCGTCTGGAAGACCAGGCCCGGGGCGTGCGAGGAGGATCCCCCCGTGGCCGGCAGGGGGCCCTGGTCCACCACGGTCACTTCGGTCCAGCCTCGCGCGGAGATCTCGTCGGCGAGGGCCGCTCCCACGACGCCCGCTCCGATGATGACCACTCGGGGTCCCGCCATCGCCCAACCTCCGAACTAGAAGCCAGTCCAGTTGCTGTCTGCGCAACGCGATTCAGGTTGCGCAACTCAATGTGCCTGCTTCCGAGGAAGGGTGTCAAGGGGGCGCAGGGGGTCGGTGAACAGCGCGGAAGCGACACCGGATGCGACGAGGCCCGGCAGGCTGCAGCGCAGCCTGCCGGGCCTCGTCAGGTCGTTCGGGGTCGCTGCCCGAGCGGTTTTCGCCCCGCCGCCCCTACCCTTCCCGTCCCCGGGGGGCTGTCGCAGCCACACCGGGGTACAGGGGCGACGGGGGCGAAGAACCGGGCCGCCCCCTACATCGATCTGAGTCCCTCCGCACTACTTCAGCCAGGCATCGACCTTGCCGCGGTTCGCCTCGACCCACTTCTTGGCCGCCGCTTCGTCGGACAGCTTGTCCACCGCGATGTACTTGGCCACGGTGTTCTGGTCGTCGTTCGTCCAGTTGAACTTCTTCACGAGGTTGTACGCCGGGCTGCCCGACTTGGCGAACTTCGCGCTGACGATCTTGTCCAGGTTGTAGACGGGGTAGTCACAGGCGACCTTGGCCGCGTCGGCGTCGCAGCCCGCCTTGTACGCGGGCAGGTTGACCTTCACCAGCGGCACCTCGGACAGGAACCACTGCGGCTCGTAGAAGTAGCCGATCACCCATTGCTTGTTCTTCTCGGCCGTGCGGAAGGCCTGGATGAGCGCGGTCTCGCTGCCCGCGTACACCACCTTGTAGTCCAGCTTCAGGTTCTTGACCAGCGCCGCGTCGTTGGTGACGTACGACGGGTCGCCGTCGAGCAGTTGCCCCTTGCCGCCCGACTCGGAGGTCTTGAAGTTGGACGCGTACTTGCCGAGGTTCTTCCAGTCGGTGATGTCGGGGTGGGCCTTGGCCAGCCACGGCGGCACGAACCAGCCGATGATGCCCTTGTTGCCGGTCTGCCCGGCCTCGACGGCGGTCTTCTGCTGGGTGATGTACTTCTTCTTCAGATCGTCGTGGCCCCAGTTCTCCAGGACGGCGTCGACCTCGCCGGTTCCGAAGCCCTGCCAGGCGATCTCTTCTTTCAGGTCCTTCTTGTTGACCGTACAACCGAGGTCGTGCTGCGCCACGTACGCGACGACCGCCGCGTCCGCCTCGTAGCCCACCCACGGGTTGACGGCGAGGTTGAACGTGCCGCACTTGCCGCCCGAGCCCTTCGATCCGCCCGCGGCCGAGCTGTCGCCGACCTTCGCCCCTCCGCATGCCGTGAGGGTGAGGCCGAGGACGGCCAGGCCGACCGCGCCGGCTCGCCAGTGTCTTGCCATGGTGTCGTGCTCCTTATGCCCTGGTGCGTCGCGCCGCAGCCTGAGTGATCCGGTCGAACATGACTCCGAGCAGTACGATGGCGAGTCCCGCCGCCAGCCCCTTTCCGTACAGCTCTCCCTGCGAGAATCCGGCCACGACGTCGTAGCCGAGGGCGCCGGCCCCTACCAGGCCGCCCACAACAACCATCGACAGCACGTAGATCAGCCCCTGGTTGGTCGCGAGAGTCAGGGCACTGCGGGCCATCGGCAGTTGAACCTTGGTGATGATCTGCCAGGTGTTGCACCCGGCGGAGGAGGCCGCCTCCACGGTGGTCGCGGGTACGTTCCGCACCCCGTCCGCGACGATCTTGATCGCGACGGGTGCCGCGTACACGACGGCCGCGACGATGGCGGTGAACCGGGTCGCGCCGAAGAGCGCGAGGAACGGCACGAGATAGACGAACGGCGGCATGACCTGCGCCGCGTCCAGGGTGGGCCGTACGATCCGGTCGACCAGTGCGCTGCGGCCCATCCACACGCCGAAGGCGACGCCGAGCAGCATCACCAGCACGGTCGCCACGACGGTCGAGGCCAGCGTCGTCATGCTGTCCGACCACAGGCCCGTGCCGACCAGCAGGCCCACGCACACGGCCGACGTCAGCCCGGCCCGCCGGCCGCCGAGCACCGCGCCCAGCCCGACCAGGGCGGCGCCCACCAGCCACCACGGCGAGTCGGTGAGCAGGGTCTGGAACGGGTTGAGCAGGCCGTTGGTGATGGCGTCCCGGAAGGCGTTCGTGACGCCCGACAGATGGTCCTGCATCCAGGTGGCCGCCGTGTCGGCCGCGCTCGCGATGTGGCTTCCCGTGCTGCCCTCACCGGGAAACTCGGCCGCCCAGACGTAGGTGTGCGAGAGATACACCAGGACGGCCGCCACGACTGCACCGGCCCCCAGCAGCGGCCGGCGCCATGTGAGGAAGCGGTTGCCCGAGCGGCGGGCCGCCTCGTCCCGTCCGGCCGCCGCCGTGGTGACCCGGTCGAGCACGATGGCCAGGACGACGATGGCGAGACCGGCGTTGAAGGCCGTGCCGACGTCGAGCGACTGCAGTGCCTGGACCACGGTCTTGCCGAGTCCGGGCGCGTCGATCAGGGCGGCGATGGTCACCATGGCGAGGGCGGCCATGATGGTCTGGTTGACGCCCATGACCACTGTGCGCTTGGACAACGGCAGCAGGACCTTGAGCAGTTGCTGCGTTCGCGTGGTGCCCAGCGAGTCGGCCGCCTCCGCGGTGGTCTGCGGCACGGAGCGGATGGCGTGCGCGGTGATGCGGATGGCGGGCGGTGCCGCGTAGATCACCGTGGTGATCGTGGCGGAGGCGCCGCCGATCAGGAAGAACAGGGTCAGCGGGGCGAGGTAGACGAAGGTCGGCATCGTCTGCATGAAGTCCAGGAACGGCGTCATGATCCGGTTGAACCGGTCGGAGAGGCCTGCCCACACGCCGAGCGGCATACCGATGAGCAGCGCCACGAAGACCGCCGACAGGGTCAGCGCCAGTGTGTCCATGCTCTCCTGCCACAGGCCCTGCAGCCCGAGGAAGGTGAAGCCGGCGACGGCCAGCAGGGCGACCCGCCAGTTGCCCACGGCCCAGGAGACATAGCCGGTCAGTCCGACGACGCCCAGCCAGCCGATCTGCGGGACCGGGCGGCCGCCCGTGGGCTGGGAGATCAGCGACTGGACGAAGGTCACCAGGTTGTCGATGACCAGGCGGATCTCGTTGAAGAAGTAGAGGAAGAGCGGGTTGGTGTTGCGGTCGGCCCCGATGGTGTCGTTGACGTCGTTGAGCCAGCGGTGCAGACCGGTGAGGTCGGCGGCGGCGAGGGTCAGCGTCTGCCTGCCGCGCAGCGCGGCGAAGAGCACCAGCCAGGCGATCAGGATCGCCGCCAGCACCATCGGGCGGCTGACCTTCCGGCGTACGGTCGGGACCGGCGCGGTCGTGCCGGAGGCGACCGCCATCACGCACCGCCCTGGTGTCCGGCGACGACGGAGAGGATCTCCTCGTCGCCGACGATGCCGAGCAGTTTGCCGTCCTCGACGACCTTGACCGGCTTCTCGGCGGCCAGCACCGCGCGGGTGGCCTCGCGCACCACGACGTCCGGGCCCAACTCCGGGCCGTCGAGGGCGTCGTCGGGCTCGGCGGGGCGCATGATCCAGCGCAGGGTCAGTACGTCGCCGCGCGGCACGTCCTGGACGAAGTCCCGTACGTAGTCGTCGGCGGGGGCCCCGACGAGTTCGTCACCGGTGCCGCACTGGACCATCCCGCCGTCGCGCATGATGAGGATGCGGTCGCCGAGCTTGAGGGCCTCGGAGAGGTCGTGGGTGATGAACACCATGGTCTTGCCGACCTCGTGGTGCAGCCGGATGACCTCGTTCTGCATGTCGCGTCGGATCAGCGGGTCGAGCGCGGAGAACGGCTCGTCGAAGAAGAGGACGTCCGGGTCGCCGGCGAGGGCGCGGGCGAGGCCGACGCGCTGCTGCATACCGCCGGAGAGCTGGTCGGGATAGGAGTTCTCGTATCCGGCGAGGCCGACAAGTTCGACGACCTCCATGGCCCGCTTGGTGCGCTCCGCCTTGCTCAAGCCGCGGATCTCCAGGCCGAAGGCCACGTTGTCGACGACTCTGCGGTGGGGCAGCAGACCGAAGTGCTGGAAGACCATGGAGAACTTGTTGCGCCGCAGTTCGCGCAGCCGTCTGGGGTCGGCGCCCCGGATGTCCTCGCCCTCGAAGACGACCTCGCCCGCGGTGGGTTCTATCAGCCGGGTGAGACATCGCACCAGGGTGGACTTGCCGGAGCCGGACAGACCCATGACGACGAAGACCTCACCGGGCGACACCTCGAAGTTCACGTCGCGCACGGCGGCGGTGCATCCGGTGCGGTCCATGAGCTCGCGGCGGGTGAGGCCGCACAACTCCTCGGAGTCCGGCACCTGGTCGGCCTTCGGCCCGAACACCTTCCACAGCCGGCGCACGGAGATGACCGGGGTGCGGTCCTGGGGTTCCTGGGACGTGTCGCGCCGCTGCGACACCTCGGTCTGTGCTGGGGTCACGATCGACCTCTTTTCGGCGTTCAGCCGCGGAACCAGTGCTGCGGCCGGGGTTGGATGTTCTGCCAGACGTGCTTGGGCTCTCGGTACTCGTCCAGACCGGTCGGTCCCAGTTCCCGGCCCACGCCCGAGTGCCCGAACCCACCCCATTCCGCCTGCGGCACATAGGGGTGGTAGTCGTTGATCCACACCGTGCCGTGACGCAGTCGGCGCGCGACCCGCTGAGCCTTCCCCGCGTCCTGCGTCCAAACGGCTCCGGCGAGTCCGTACTCCGTGTCGTTGGCGATACGGACGGCGTCGTCCTCGTCGCTGAACCGCTCGACGGTGAGCACGGGACCGAAGGACTCCTCGTGCACCACCCGCATGTCCTGCCGGCACTCGTCGAGGACGGTGGGCGGGTAGTAGAAGCCGTTCGCCAGCGCGGGGTCGTCGGGACGCTCGCCGCCGCAGCGCAGTACGGCGCCCTCGGCAAGGCCCGCCGCGACGTACGCCTCGACCTTCTCCCGGTGCTGTGCGGAGATCAGCGCCCCGGTCTCGGCCTCGGGGTCGAAGGGCCCGCCGAGGCGGATGAGCCGGGCGCGGCGCACGAGTTCGTCGGCGAAGGCGTCGTGGAGGGAGTCCTCGACGATCAGCCGGGCGCCGGCCGAGCAGACCTGTCCGGAGTGCAGGAAGACCGCGGTGAGCGCGAAGTCCACGGCCGTCTCGAAGTCGGCGTCGGCGAAGACGACGTTGGGATTCTTGCCCCCGAGCTCCAGCGCGACCTTCTTCACCGTGGCGGCGGCGGTGGCCATGATGTGCCGTCCGGTCGCCAGGCCTCCGGTGAAGGACACCATGTCCACGGCCGGGTCCTCGGCGAGCGGCGCGCCGGCCTCCGCTCCGGCGCCCAGGACGAGATTGGCGGCGCCGGCCGGGAGTCCGGCCTCGTGCAGGGCCCGCATCAGCAGGATCGCGGTGGACGGCGTCAGCTCGCTGGGCTTGAGCACGACCGTGTTGCCGGCCAGGAGGGCGGGGGCGACCTTCCAGGAGGCCTGCAGCAGTGGGTAGTTCCACGGGGTGATCAGTCCGCAGACACCGACGGGCTCGTAGGTGACCCGGCTGAGGGCGTCGTCGCGGCCGGTGTCGACCACCCGGCCGGCGCTGGTGCCGGCGATGCCGCCGTAGTAGCGGAAGCAGGAGACGACGTCGGCGATGTCGTACTCGCTCTCCACCAGGCGCTTGCCGGTGTCGAGCGACTCGGCGCGGGCGAACTCCTTGGCGTCGCGCTCGATGACGTCGGCGGTGCGCAACAGGAGTGCGCCCCGCTCTCGTTCGGGGGTGTGCGGCCAGGGGCCCTCGTCGAAGGCCCGGCGGGCCGCGGCGATCGCGGCCGCTGTGTCGGCGCGGGCCCCCTCGGACACCGTCGCCACCAGAGTGCCGTCGGCCGGGCAGCGGATCTCCCGGTGACCTCCGGCCACCGCTTCGCGCCATTCTCCGTCCACATACAGGTCTGCCACGAGCGGAGCCCTTCGACCGAAATTCGTTGCGCATCGTGCATCGAATTGCTTGTGGGGGAACCCTGGCCGACGCGCCGGGATACGTCAAGGGGTCCCGTCGTTTTCACAAGAGCTGAACGTCCCTCTCTTGACCGCCGACAGTCCCGGACTGAACGATGTTGCGCATCGCTCACCAAGTTGTGTATTACGCACCAACGGAGGCCTGCGCATGTCCCCTCGACCGCAATCCGGCCGTGAGTACGTCCTCACCCTCTCGTGTCCGGACCGGGCCGGACTGGTCCATGCCGTGAGCGGCTTCCTCGTCAGGAACTCGGGCAACATCCTGGAGAGCCAGCAGTTCGACGACCGGCTCCAGGGCCGCTTCTTCATGAGGGTCCACTTCGACGTGTCCGATCCGGACACCGGCCTGGAACAACTGCGTTACCGGTTCGGCCCGGTCGCCGAGGCCTACGGGATCTCCTGGAGCCTCCGGGACGCCGCGACCCCGGCCCGGACGCTCATCATGGTGTCCCGGTTCGGCCACTGCCTCAACGACCTGCTCTTCCGCTGCCGCACCGGTGCCCTCAACATCGAGATCCCGGCGATCGTCTCCAACCACCGCGACTTCGAGTCCCTGGCGGCAACCTACGACATCCCCTTCCACCACATCCCGGTGACCCGGGAGACCAAGCCGGAGGCGGAGGCACGCCTGCTGGCGCTGGTACGGGAGCTGAACGTCGACCTCGTGGTCCTGGCCCGCTACATGCAGGTCCTCTCCGACGACCTGTGCAAGGAACTGGAGGGCCGCGCCATCAACATCCACCACTCCTTCCTGCCGAGCTTCAAGGGCGCGAAGCCCTACCAGCAGGCGTACGAGCGCGGGGTGAAGCTGGTCGGCGCGACGGCGCACTATGTGACGCCGGACCTGGACGAGGGTCAGATCATCGAGCAGGACGTGGTCCGGGTCGACCACTCCCTGGACCCGGATGACCTGGTCACGGTCGGCCGCGACGTGGAGGCGCAGGTACTGGCCCACGCGGTGAAGTGGCACACGGAGAGCCGCGTGATGGTGGACGGGCACCGTACGGTGGTCTTCCGCTGAGCGGCGACGCGCGCACACCGGGCGGGGCTGGAACCACGGGATTCCAGCCCCGCCGGCGTTCGTATTCGCATGTGTGCACTCAGCCCAGCCGGTCGAGCAGCGCCCTGCGCCACCTCTCGGTTTCCGCCACCTGGTTGAACGTGAAGACGTGCAGGCCGGCCACTCCCGCCGACGCCGCGGTCAGCGCCTCCGCGCCGCGGCCGAGCAGTTCCTCGGGCACGTATCCCCCGGGCGTCGCGAACCGCAGGAACCACGACGCGTGCTTGGTCAGGAAGCGTGTGGACTCCCCCACCCCGATCTTCATCGCGATGGACAGCAGCTTCGCGCGGTGCACGGGCCCCGCGACGCCCACGTGCACGGGCAGCGTGACGTCGCGGTGCCGTATGCGCGCGATCCAGTCGCAGAGCACGCGCGGATCGAAGCACAGATTGCTGACGATGTACGTGGCGTGCGCGCGCTTGTCCCACATCGCCTGGATGGTGATGTCGTCGTGGATGAGCGGATGACTCTCCGGGTATCCGGTGATCCCCAGGTGCGCGAAGGGGCTGCCCAGCTCGCCCAGTCCGCGCAGCACCGGCAGCGCCCCGTCGTACGTCCCGGCGGGCAGGTCGGCGTCGCCCGCCGGGACGAAGACGTCGTCGACGCCCGCGGCGCGCAGCCGTTCGACGACGTCCTTCAGGTGCGTGTCGTCCCGCAGCAGCCGCGCGGGCACATGCGGGACGACCCGGTAGCCGTGCGCCGTGAGCCGCTCGGTGAGGCAGAGCGTCGGCTCCAGGCCCTTGACCGGCGACGCCGTGACGGTGACGACGACGTCGCGCGGGACATGGGCGAGGACCTTCTCCTCGGTCGCCCTCGCCGGCAGCACCTCGTAGCGGACACGGCCGAGCAGCGCCCGCAGGGCCTCGGCACCCAAGGCCTACCCGGCCTGCTTCTGGGCGTCGCGGTGGCGGTAGTACACGGCCTTGGAGGGAGCCAGCGGCTCGTTGCCGAGGATCAGGTCGGCCGACTTCTCCGCGACCATCATCACCGGCGCGTAGATATTGCCGTTGGTGACGTAGGGCATGACCGAGGCGTCGACGACCCGGAGCCCCTCGAGGCCGTGCACCCGCATGGTCAGCGGGTCGACGACGGACGTCTCGTCGGTGCCCATCTTGCAGGTGCACGAGGGGTGCAGGGCGGTCTCGCCTTCCTTCGCAACCCAGGCGAGGATCTCCTCGTCCGTATCGACGGAGGGACCGGGTGAGATCTCGCCGTCGTTGTACGGGGCGAGCGCGGGCTGGTTGAGGATCCGGCGAGCCACACGGATCGCCTCGACCCACTCCCGGCGGTCCTGGTCGGTGGAGAGGTAGTTGAAGCGCAGCGCCGGGTGCTCGCGCGGGTCCTTGCTCTTGATCTTCACGGAGCCGATGGCGTCGGAGTACATGGGTCCGATGTGTACCTGGTAGCCATGGCCGCCGGCCGGCGACGAGCCGTCGTAGCGGACCGCGACCGGCAGGAAGTGGAACATGAGGTTGGGGTAGTCCACGTCCTCGTTGCTGCGGGCGAAGCCGCCGGCCTCGAAGTGGTTGGTGGCCGCCGGGCCCTTTCGGAACAGCCACTGGAGCCCGATGAGGGGGGCACGCCACTTCGCCATGTACGGCTGCATGGAGACGGGCTGCTTGCAGCCGTACTGGACGTACACCTCCAGATGGTCCTGCATGTTCTCGCCGACGCCCGGCAGGTCGTGGACGACGTCGATGCCGAGGGCGGACAGCTCGGCGGCGTTGCCGACGCCGGAAAGCTGGAGGAGCTGCGGGGAGTTGATCGCGCCGCCGCACAGGATGACCTCACCGGCCCGGACCTGCTGCGGCGCACCGCGTCCGTGCTGGTACTCGACGCCGACGGCGCGGCGGCCCTCGAAGAGGACCCGGTTGACGAAGGCACGGGTCTTGATGGTGAGGTTGGGCCGCTTCCTGACCGGCTTGAGGTACGCCTTGGAGGCCGAGAGACGCCGCCCGCGGTGGACATTTCGGTCGAATTTGGCGAAACCTTCCTGCCGATAGCCGTTGACGTCGTCCGTGGGCGCGTAGCCCGCCTCCTCGGTGGCCTTGAGGAAGGCGCCGAAGAGGGGGTTGGTGGCGGGGCCGCGTTCCAGGACGAGCGGGCCGTCATGGCCGCGGAACTCGTCGTCGGGGTCGGCCGCGAGACAGTTCTCCATACGCCGGAAGTACGGCAGACAGTGCGCGTAGTCCCAGGTCTCCATGCCGGGGTCGGCGGCCCAGCGCTCGTAGTCCATGGGGTTGCCACGCTGGAAGATCATGCCGTTGATGCTGCTGGAGCCGCCCAGCACCTTGCCGCGGGCATGGTAAATGCGTCGGCCGCCCATGTGGGGCTCGGGCTCGGACTCGTACTTCCAGTCGTAGAAGCGGCTGCCGATGGGGTAGGTCAGCGCCGCGGGCATGTGGATGAACACGTCCCAGGGGTAGTCGGACCGTCCCGCCTCCAGGACCAGCACCCGGTTCGCCGGGTCGGCCGAGAGCCGGTTGGCCAGTGCGCTGCCGGCTGATCCACCGCCGACGATGACGAAGTCGTAGTGCAGGGGAGCCATGGTGCCTCGTCTCGCTCGCTCGCGCCGTCGATACGCGAGGCATGCTAATACGGGTATCGCTATACGCACTAGGTTGCGAACAACGCAACCCACGGCCACCTTGTTGGGTCACAGTTACTTGCAAGACAGTTGTTTACTGCGCGTATAGTTTCGCTATGAGCAACTTCAGTCCGGATACCGAAACGAACGGTTCCCAGGCCGGCGGGGTGCAGTCCGTCGACCGGGCCATCAGCGTCCTCGAGATCCTGGCCCAGCGCGGCGAGGCGGGCGTCAGTGAAGTGGCCGCCGAGATCGATGTTCACAAGTCCACCGCGTTCCGGCTGCTCGGCGCCCTGGAGGCGCGCGGTCTGGTGGAGCAGGCGGGCGAGCGCGGGAAGTACCGGCTCGGCTTCGGCATCGTACGCCTGGCCGGCGCCGTCACAGGACGCCTCGACATCACCCAGCAGGGCCGCCCGGTCTGTGAGCGCCTCGCCGAGGAGATCGGCGAGACGGTCAACATCGCCGTCATGCAGGAGCACTACGCGATCAACCTCTACCAGGTGCGCGGCCCGGCGGCCGTCGCCGCGCACAACTGGGTCGGCGAGCTGACCCCGTTGCACGCCACGTCGAGCGGCAAGATCCTGCTCGCCCACCTGCCGGCCAAGGAGCGCGCGGCGCTGCTGTCGGAGTCCGGCCTGAAGAAGGTGACCCCCCACACCCTGACGGCCAAGGCGAAGCTCGAGAAGAACCTCGCCGAGGCCCGGGAGCGGGGCTACGCCAGGACGCTGGAGGAACTGGAGATCGGTCTGCACGCCATGGCCGCACCGGTGCGCGACCAGGGCGGCACGGTGATCGCCGCGATCAGCGCCTCCGGGCCGTCGTACCGGTTCACCGAGGAACGCATGGAGGAACTCGCCCCCGTGCTCGTCAAGGGCGCGGAGGAAATCAGTCACCGGATGGGCTACCTCGGCTGAACGGTCCGCGCGTGCTCCGGACGCAGGGCGCTCCGGAGCGCGGACCGCGGGCGCACTGCCCGGTCACCCCGGCTGTCGGGTGCCGAGGCACTCCTGAACCCAGTCGTGGAAGGCCCCGATGTGGTGCTCGCTGGGCACGAGCACACCGCCCTTGACGTACAGCCGTGAGCTCATGCCGGGCTGGGTGCGTTCGCAGGCGTCGAAGTCCTGGCGGTTGACCCGGTCGAAGAGCTCCACGGACCGGCTGACGTCCTTGCCACTCTCCACCACACCGGGCAGATAGAGCCAGTCGCACTCGACGATTGTGCGGTCGACGGCCACCGGGTACATACGGTGGAAGATCACATGGTCGGGCACGAGGTTGATGAAGACCTGCGGCTTGATGGTGATCGCGTAGTAGCGGCGGTCCTGGTCCCCGGACACCCCGGGGATGCGGTCCAGCCCCTCGGAGCCGTCGACGGTGAAGCCCTGGATCTCCTCGCCGAACTCGGCGCCGTGGCCCACGTAGTACTGGGCGGCGTAGCCGTCGGCGAACTCGGGCAGCACCTCGGTGAGTTCGGGGTGGATCGTGGCGCAGTGGTAGCACTCCATGAAGTTCTCGATGATGAGCTTCCAGTTCGCCTTGACGTCGTAGACGATCCGCTTGCCCACGGCGAGATTGTCGATGTCGTAGTGCTCGATCGACTCCACGTCGCCGAGGCGGGTGATCACCTCGCCGATGACGTCCTCCTCGAAGGAGGGCGGGTTCTCCGCCAGGCAGACCCAGACATAGCCGAGCCATTCACGGACGGCCACGCCCACAAGGCCGTACTCGGTGCGGCCGACGTCGGGCATCTTGGTGAGGTTGGGCGCCGCGACGAGCTTTCCGTCGAGGTCGTACGTCCAGGCGTGGTACGGGCACTGGAAGGCGCGCTTGACCTCGCCTGTCTCCTCCGTGCAGAGCTGGGCTCCGCGGTGCCGGCAGACGTTGAAGTAGGCGCGGATCGAGTTGTCCCGGGCACGGGTGACGAGGATGCTCTCGCGGCCCACGTCGACGGTGCGGAAGGCGCCGGGCTTCGCCAGATCGGAGGCGCGGGCGACGCAGAACCACATCGTCTCGAAGATGCGCTCCTGCTCCTGGGCGAAGACGCCCGGATCCGTGTAGGAGGAGCCGGGGAGGGTGGCGATCAGGCTGTCCGGCAGGTTTGTCGAGGTCACGCTGCACTCCTCGGGAAACGTCGTGGATCGGTCATTCACCCGCCGGGAAGAGCGACTTCGGACGGCGTTGGGTATCGGGGCGTGGGTGCTGTCAGGGCGCGGCGACGCTGAGCTGCTTGCGCCAGCGGGTGAACAGCCGGGGCTGGTTCATCCCGAGTACGGCGACCGGCCGGCCGGCGCGCCGGTAGACGGCCAGGAAGCTGCGGTCATCGGCGGTGCCCTCCTCGATCCTCACGCTGTCGGCACCGGTGGCGTCGCCGACGAACTGGATCTTCACGCCGTACTGGTCGGACCAGAAGTACGGCGGCCGGGGCACGCCCGGTTCCGTCGCGCCGTGGGCGAGCAGAGCGGCCACGGCGGCGTCGGGCCGTTCCATGGCGCCGGTCCAGTGCTCGACGCGGCGATGTGTGCCTGAGTGCGGGTCGTACCAGTTGGCGCAGTCCCCGACGGCGACGACAGCCGCCAGGCTGGTGCGGCCGTCGGCGCCGCACTTCACGCCGTTGTCGAGTGCGACACCGGACCCCTCCAGCCAGTCGACGCAGGGTCGCGCGCCGATACCGACGACGACCGTGTCGGCCGGAACGCTGCGGCCGTCCTCGAGCAGTACGGCATCGACCCGGCGCTCCCCGCTCAACCCCTTGACGCCTACACCGCACAGGAGCCGTACGCCGTGGTCGGCGTGGAGGGCGGAGACGATGCCGCCCATGGTCCGGCCGAGCGGCCCCGCCAGGGGTGTCAGCGCCACCTCGACGACCGTGACGTCGAGTCCAAGGGCGTACGCGGTGGAGGCGACCTCGGCGCCGATGAATCCGCCGCCGATCACCACCAGCCGTCCGCCCCGGGCCAGTTCCTCCCGCAGGGCCCGCGCGTCGTCCAGGGTGCGCAGCACATGCACGCCGGCCAGGCCGTCGGTGCCGGGCAGCGCGCGCGCGGCGGCACCCGTCGCGACGACCACGCCGTCGGCCCGGATCTCCCGGCCGTCGGCAAGCGTGATCGCCCGCTCGGTGCGGTCGAGTCCGGTGGCGCGGGTGCCGAGCACCCACTCCGCCACCAGGTCCTCGTCGTCCCGCTCCAGTGACAGATCCGCTTCGCCGATGGCACCGGCCAGGAACTCCTTGGACAACGGCGGCCTGTCGTACGGGCGGTGCGGTTCGTCGCCGATGACGACCAGCCGACCGTCGTAGCCCCGTTTCCGCAGCGAGCGCGCGGCCGACAGACCGGCCAGCGAGGCGCCCACCACGGCCACGGTCCTCACGCGGGGCCTCCGGCCAGGCGGGAGGCGACACAGGGCGGCAGGTTCGGAGCGTCCGTGGACAGCCGAACGTAGACCATGCCGCCCTCGACGACGACCTCGTGCGTGCGGACCGGGAGCTTGGCCGGCGGGGCGTCGACGGCGCCGGTCCGCAGGTCGAACTTGGAGGCGTGCAGCGGGCATTCCACCTCGCAGCCCTCCAGCCAGCCGTCGGCGAGCGAGGCGTCCTGGTGGGTGCAGGTGTCGTCGATGGCGAAGAGCTCGCCGTCATCGGTGTGGAACACCGAGACCGGCGGGTCGATGTCGAGCCGGTGGGCCTCGCCTCGCGGCAGATCCGCGAGTCGGCACGCGGGAATCATCATGACACCTCGGTGCGTATAGCGAAACGGATTGCGATTAGCGCAACGCCAGTCTGCGGGCCGCGCTGAACCGTTGTCAAGGCGTCCAGGGGCCGGGTTGAAGCGGCACCCACGGCGGATTTCCGGGCATGCCGAAGCGCCCCGACAACACGCATGAGCAGGGAGAACAGGCGCCGAGCAGGGGTGCCGACTTCTTGGCCACCGACGGCGACGCACAGGACACCGTCACCACGGCGAGGCCGTCGGGCGCTCAGAAGCCGCGGTCGATCCACTCCTGGAGGTGTGGCGCCTCGGCACCGATGGTGGTCGTCTCCCCGTGCCCCGTGTGCACGACGGTGTCGTGCGGCAGCGTGAGAAGGCGTTCCCCGATCGATTCGATGATGGTGGGGAAGTCGCTGTACGACCTTCCCGTCGCCCCCGGACCGCCCGCGAAGAGCGTGTCGCCGCTGAAGAGCGCGGTGAGGTCCGGCGCGTACAGACAGACGGCCCCGGGGGCGTGGCCCGGAGTGTGCAGCACGGTCAGCCGGGTGCCCGCGACCGTGACGGCCTGCCCGTCGGTCAGTTCACCCTCCGGCATCCGGTCGGGGTGGGTCTGCTTCCACAGCGGCAGATCGCCCGCGTGCAGCAGAATCGGGGCGCCGGTGCGGGCGGCCAGATCCGGTGCGGCATCGATGTGGTCGTTGTGGGCGTGGGTGCACAGGATCGCGCGCAGGACGCGTCCGCCGAGGGCCCGGACGATGGCGTCGACGTCATGGGCGGCGTCGACGACAACCGCCTCGCTGTCGTCCCCGACGATCCACACGTTGTTGTCGACGTCCCAGGTGCCGCCGTCGAACGTGAACTGCCCGGAGGTGACGAGGCCTTCGACGCGCGCACCAGCCATCAGAAGACCACCACCGAGCGCAGGACGTCACCGTGGTGCATGCGCTCGAAGGCCTTCTCGACGTCGTCGAGTGCGATGGTCTCGGTGACGAAGGCGTCCAGGTCCAGGCGACCCTGTAGATGGAGGTCGATCAGCATGGGGAAGTCACGTGAGGGCAGGCAGTCGCCGTACCAGGAGGACTTCAGCGACCCGCCGCGGCCGAAGACGTCGAGCAGGGGCAGCTCCAGTTTCATCTCCGGGGTGGGCACCCCGACCAGCACGACCGTCCCGGCCAGATCGCGGGCGTAGAAGGCCTGCCGGTACGTCTCCGGCCGGCCCACTGCCTCGATCACCACGTCCGCGCCGAAGCCGCCGGTCAGCTCGCGGACCGCCTCGACCGGATCGGTCTCCCTGGAGTTGACCGTGTGGGTCGCGCCCAGCTTCCTGGCGGTGGTCAGCTTGCGGTCGTCGATGTCCACCGCGATGATCTTCGCCGCGCCCGCGAGCCGCGCCCCGGCGATGGCCGCGTCACCGACTCCACCGCAGCCGATGACCGCGACGGTGTCGCCGCGCCCGACGCTGCCGGTGTTGATGGCGGCGCCGATGCCGGCCATCACCCCGCACCCCAGCAGCCCGGCAGCGGCAGCCGACGCCGCCCGGTCCACCTTGGTGCACTGCCCGGCCGCCACCAGCGTCTTCTCGGCGAACGCGCCGATTCCGAGCGCCGGGGACAGCTCGGTGCCGTCGGCGAGGGTCATCTTCTGCTTCGCGTTGTGGGTGTTGAAGCAGTACCAGGGCCGGCCCCGCAGACATGCCCGGCACCGACCACACACCGCACGCCAGTTGAGGATCACGAAGTCACCGGGCGCCACTTCCGTGACCCCCTCGCCGACCGACTCCACGACACCCGCCGCCTCATGGCCCAGCAGGAAGGGGAAGTCGTCGCTGATGCCACCCTCGCGGTAGTGCAGATCAGTGTGGCAGACCCCGCAGGCCTCGATCTTGACCAGTGCTTCGCCCGGTCCCGGGTCGGGCACGACGATCGTTTCCAGGCTGACGGGGGCACCCTTGCCCCGCGCAACGACAGCGCGGACCTGGTGAGTCATGACCACTCCTCGGCTGGTGCGAGATCTGAGTCGATTCGTTGCTCATTACGGCACACATCTCATGTGTCGCAACACAGCATCGTGGAGCTCCGCGTGACGGTCAAGGATCCGCGCGTGCCGGAATCGAGCGACCGCTCCCCTCGGGGGCAGCCGGAGGCCTCGACCGTCACGCCCGCGGGCTCCGGCCCTCAACACCTCTGGCGCTTCACGTTCACACGGGCCATCGCACCCCAACCCCCCACGGTCTGCGTGGCACTCAGTATCGGCACGGGGCATCCAACGCCCGATCGGGCCGTGCGGTCAGGCGCCGCGGGCGGCTGCGGTCACGTAGCCGGCCTGGCGACAGACTCGCCAGGCCGCAGGTCAGGTGAGGTTCAGCGGAGTCATGCCGGTGCCCGCATACAGCTCGGGTTCCAGCGACCGGACCGTGAGCGGTTCCCCGCCTTCACCGCCTGCCGGCGATCGCCGCCGCGTGCTTGCCCCCACCAGTACGCCAGCGCGGTCAGTTCCTCCTCGGTCGGTGCCTCCTCGCCCGACTCCCAGCGCGTCACGGTCAGCGGTGTCCGTGCAGGCCGTACGCGGCCCCGATCACGGCCGACACGTATACGGGGTTCATCCGCAGCAGCAGGCGTGCCCGGTACGCCGCGCCGGGGTCGACGGGGGTCTGTCGGGCTCCCCCGGGGTCACCGCTCGCTCCGTGGCCGGGGTAGGCATGCCCAAGCGCAGGTGCCCATCGGGGCGTGGTGCACGCCGTAGTCGGTGGCGTGCGCGTGCACCAGGTGCAGGCCGCGACCGTTCTCGGCGAGTTGCCCGGCCGGGTCATCCTGGCAAGCGGTGGCCCGCTCCCGCCAGGTCCCGTCGTCCTGGACACGGATCACGATCTTCTCTGCGGTGCAGTCCAGCCGCAGGCTCACCCCGGTCGCGCCGCTGTGCAACACGGCGTTGGTGACCAGCTCGGAGACCACGATGCGGGCGGCGTCGGCCACCTCCTCCCCTACATACCACCGGCTGAGCTGGGCGTCGGTGAACGACCGGGCCAGCGCGGCCGCGCGGCGCTCGGCGCGCATGGCGCACACCGCCACGCTGTGCGAGGGCGGATCGCGACGAGACCTGTGCCGACGTCCGGGCGAGGGCCGGTCCGGCCGGGCGGTCGGCTCGGCTCCTGAGGTCGGCTCGGCTCGTGAGGTCGGCTCGGGCCGGGCCGCGACTGGTAGGAGGTGACGCACTGGATGACGCATGGACATCACGGCTCCGCGGGGTCGTCGATGGGCCGGTGGTCTCCGGGCAGCGGTGGTGGCGGCGGCGGCTCGACAACGACCAGGACCTCCAAGGTGCGTGGGCCGTGCACGCCTTCCACCCGCTTCAGCTCGATGTCGCTGGTGGCCGACGGACCGGAGACGAAGGTCAGCGGCCGGACCGGATCGAGGCGGGCCAGGGCCTGGGGCACCGAGCGCACGATCCGGTCGGCCGGGATCACGCACAGGTGATAGTCGGGCACCAGGGTCAGCGCCCGGCGTCCCTGCCCCGGGCCGCCGTCGAGGACGAACGTGCCGGTGGCCGCCACGGCGGTTGCCGCGGTGGTGACCGCGCCGTCGACGGCGTCCAGCGCGGCCGGGCCCGCGGGTGGGTCGTCACCGAGCACCAGAACCCCGGCCAGGCCGGCGCGCCACGGCTCGGGGAACCCGTTGGGGACCACCACCGTGCCGGCGCTCCGCCCGGCGAGCGCCTCGGCGATCGCGGAGGGCGCCGCGTCTGCGTCGACCAGGCGTGCCGACGCGCCGTAGTCGGCGATGCGTTCCAGGAAGAGCGCGACCGTCTGCGGCGACCCCGCCTCCCCCGGGCGTCCCCCGCCGCCCGCGTTGCGGTAGCTGCGCGGCACGCGAGCGTACGGCTGCTCGACTGCGGACGAGTCGCCCACCGCGCGCCGGATGCGGGCCAGTACTTCCGCGCGGGCGGCCGAAGGGGATGAAGCCGTCATGGGTGCGTCCTCCTCCACCAGGTACGGAAGCTCTCCGGGGCGGGAGCCGGCAGGTCGCGTGCGTCGGTCCATCCCGCGAGGGGACCGGGCAGCCGGCGGATCCGCCCGTGACGGAGCACCAGCCGGGCCGCGGCGGCCGCAAGGCGCTGCGTCCACGCCAGCCGGCGTGGGGACGACAACGTCCAGCGCGCCGCCGCCATCGCCAGCCGTTCCGGTCCCGGAAGCGGGCGCCGACGGTTGTTGTCCACCACCCGGGCGCGCAGGTGGACCAGGACCTCGGGGATGTTGATCTTGACCGGGCACACCTCGTAGCAGGCGCCGCACAGCGTCGAGGCGTAGGGCAGCGAGCGGTCCACCGCGGAGGCGGTGCCGCGCAGTTGGGGGCCGAGGATCGCGCCGATCGGGCCGGGGTAGACAGAACCGTAGGCGTGGCCGCCCACCCGCTCATAGACCGGACAGACGTTGAGGCAGGCCGAGCAGCGGATGCAGTTGAGGGCCTGCCGGCCGATCGGGTCGGCCAGGGTTGCGGTGCGCCCGCCGTCGAGGAGGACGACGTGGAACTCGCGGGGCCCGTCGTGGTCGGCCGTCCCGGTCCAGGTCGAGGTGTAGGGGTTCATCCGCTCGCCCGTGGAGGAGCGGGGCAGCAGTTGCAGGAAGACCTCGAGGTCCTGCCAGCGCGGCACGACCTTCTCGATGCCGGCCAGGCAGATCAGAGTCTGCGGGAGACTCACGCACATGCGCCCGTTGCCCTCCGACTCGGCCACGACGACCGTCCCGGTCTCGGCGACCAGGAAGTTGGCGCCGCAGATGCCCACCTCGGCGCGCATGAACTTCTCCCGCAGGTGCCGGCGGGCCGCCTCCGCGAGCTCGTGCGGGTCGTCTCCGAGAACGCCGGCATCGCCCAGGTCGTCGCCGGCTGCGCCCGTGCCCATCTCGCGGCGGAAAATCTCCCGGATCTCCGCGCGGTTGCGGTGGATTGCGGGCACCAGGATGTGCGAGGGCCGGTCCTGGCCGAGCTGCACGATCAGTTCGGCCAGGTCCGTCTCGTACGCCCGGATGCCGGCCTGCTCCAGCGCGGTGTTGAGGCCGGTCTCCTGGGTCGCCATCGACTTGACCTTGACCACCTCGCTGCGGCCGGTCCGCCGTACCAGGTCCGTCACGATGCGGTTGGCCTCGGCCGCGTCGCGGGCCCAGTGCACCCGGCCGCCCGCGGCGGTGACTCGCTCCTCGAACTGCAGTAGGTAGCGATCCAGGTGGCGCAGGGTGTGCTCCTTGAGCGCCCGCCCGGCCTCACGCAGCTCCTCCCAGTCAGGCAGCTCGCCGACTGCCTCGGCGCGCTTGTCGCGGATGGTGCGGGTCGCCTCGGCGAGGTTGCGGCGCAGTTGCGCGTCACCGAGGGCGTCCCGCGCCGCCCGGGGGAACACCGGCATGCCGAGGAACGTCGTGCCGTTCACCGGTGGGCCACCCCTTCCGCGGTACGGGGCGCGGACGCCGGCTCATCCTCGGTGGACGCCAGGATCTCGGCGAGGTGGAGGGTGCGCACACCGGTGCGCAACCGGGTCAGGGCGCCGCCGATGTGCATCAGGCAGGAGTTGTCCGTGGCGCACAGCACCTCGGCCCTGGTGCCGAGAACGTGCCGGACCTTGTCCGCGCACATGGCCACCGAGGTGTCGGCGTTCTTCAGCGCGAAGGTGCCGCCGAAGCCGCAGCACTCCGTGGCCGAGGGCAGTTCCACCAGGTCGATGCCGCGTACGGCCCGCAGCAGCGCCATGGGTTGGCGGGCCGCCTTGAGCATGCGCAGCGCGTGGCAGGTGGGATGGTAGGTGACCCGGTGCGGGAAGTACGCCCCGACGTCCACCACGCCGAGAACGTCAACCAGGAACTCGGAGAGCTCGTACACCGGCGGGGTGCGGCGCACCGCAGCCGCCAGCCGGGTGTCGCCGGCCACCTCGGCCACCCGCCCGTGGTACTCGCGGACCATGGCGGCGCACGAGCCGGAGGGGGTCACAACGGCGTCGTAGCCGTCGAAGACCTCCGTGAAGCGGCGGACCAGCGGCACACACTCGCGCTGGTAGCCGGTGTTGAAGTGCATCTGGCCGCAGCAGGTCTGCCCGAGCGGGAAGTCGACGGTGCAGCCCAGCCGTTCCAGCAGCCCGACCATCGCCCGGCCGGTGTCGGGGAAGAGGGTGTCGTTGAAGCAGGTGACGAACAACGCGGTGCGCATGGTCGCTCCGGTACGGAAGTTCACGGAAGCATCCCCGCCAGGACGCCGGACTGCAGGTAGACCAGCGCGCACAGGACCAGCAGCAGGCCCAGGCTCCACCTGATTGCCCCGCGCAGCAGGTCCGACTCGCGGCCTGCCAGGCCCACGGCGGTGGCCGCGATGGTGAGGTTCTGCGGGCTGATCATCTTGCCGAGGACGCCCCCGGAGGTGTTGGCGGCGACCAGCAGCGTGGGCGACAGGCCGGCCTTGGCTGCGGCGGTCTGCTGCAGTGTGGCAAAGAGCGCGTTGGCGGAGGTGTCCGACCCAGTGACGGCGGTGCCCAGCCAGCCGAGCACCGGAGAGAGGAACGCGAAGGCGGTGCCGGTGCCGGCGATCCAGGATCCGATGGTGATGGTCTGGCCGGAGAGGTTCATCACGTAGGCGAGGGCAAGCACCGCGGCGATGGTGAGCACGGCCCAGCGCAGTTTGACGAGGGTGGCGCCGAACTCGCGGGCGGCCGCGGCCGGGGGGATGCGGTAGGCGGCGGTGACCAGCAGGCCGGACAGCAGCAGCAGGGTGCCCGGGGAGGACAGCCACGGAAGGTGGTAGACGGTGGTCGCGCTGACCTTGCCGGCAACGGTGAGGACCTGTCCGTCGAGACCGGGCCAGGGGATGTCGGCGGTCGTTGCGGCCAGCGCCCGCTGCACCGGCTTGACCAGGTTGGCGACCGAGAAGACCGCGATCACCACGAGATAGGGCAGGAACGCCATGAACAGGCGGGGGCCGGCGATCACCTCCCGCGGTGCCTGCGTGGCGCCGGACGCCGCCGGCCGGATTCGGGTGCCCACCGCGGCGGCGGGGCCGGGAGCCGGCGCGGAGCCTGCGGGACCGCCGGGAGCCTGTTGGTCGGGGGCGGCGCTCAGTTCGGTGCGGGCCTGCTCGCCGCCACGCGGCTGCCACAGGCGCAGGAAGACGACGACGGCAGCCAGGGCGGCGAGCGAGGCGATGATGTCGGTGAGCTCGACCGAGAGGAAGTTGGAGCTGGTGAACTGGGCCAGTGCGAAGACCGCCCCGCACACCAGGGCCACCGGCCAGGTCTGGCGGACGCCGCGCCGGCCGTCGACCAGTGCGACCAGCAGCAGCGGCACGAAGAGTGCGAGCAGCGGTGTCTGCCTCCCCACGTACGCGCCGATCTCGGTGTAGGGGATCTTCGTCAGACCGCCGGCGGTGATGATCGGGATACCGATGGCGCCGAAGGCGACGGGCGCGGTGTTGGCCACCAGGACGGTGAGCGCGGCGCGGAAGGGCGAGAAGCCGAGGGCCATGAGCATCACGCCGGTGATCGCCACCGGGGCGCCGAACCCGGCGAGTGCCTCCAGTAGGCCGCCGAAGCAGAAGGCGATGATCACCGCTTGGACCCGGGGGTCGTCGCTGATGAGGTGAAACGCCTGGCGCAGATCCTCGAAGCGCCCGGTGACGACGGTCAGCTGGTACAGCCAGACGGCGGTCACCAGGATCCACACGATCGGGAAGAGGCCGAACCCGGCGCCCTCGCCGGCGGAGAGCAGCGCGAGCCGGGCGGGCATGTGATAGCCCGCGATCGCGACGACGACCGCAACGGCGACGGAGGCGAGCCCAGCCCAGTGGGCGCGCAACCGCACGCCGCCGAGCAGGACGAACAAGGTGAGCAGGGGCAGAGCGGCCACAAGAGCGGACAATGCGAGGCTGCCTGCGATGGGCGAGAGGTGCGGCTGGTACATAGAAGACCTCACAGCAGAGCTTGCACAGCAGAGCTTGGTCAGACCATTGCCTGGACAGTTCAAAATTAGGCACTCGGGCTTTGCCCGTCCAGAGGTACGACGCAGAATTCTCATTTGGTCCGACCAAGTAATGGCCGTATCGACTACCATTGTGTCCGGGCGGGCGGACACCGCCTCGCGCCCCACCTCGACGAGAAGGGCTTTCATGGCTGAGCCGACGATCTGGGAACCCGTGCCGCGCTCGCGCACCTACGAACTGGTCCTCGCACGGATCGAGGAGCAGATCCTGGCCGGCAAACTGCGCGTCGGGGACCGGCTGCCCCCAGAGCGGGAGCTCGTCGAGCTGCTCGGGGTAAGCCGCGCCGCGATCCGCGAGGCGTTGCGGGTGCTTGAGGCCCAGGGAGTGCTGCGAGCCCGGGTGGGCACCGGCCCCGACTCCGGCAGCGTCATCGCCGCCATGCCCAGCGCGGGCCTCACCCAGCTGCTGCGGCTGCACATCGCGCTGGCGAACTTCCCCGTCAAGGATGTCGTGGAGGCCCGCGCCGCGCTGGAGCGGTCGAGTGCCCGCCTCGCCGCCGACCAGGCCACCGAGGCGGACCTGGCACGGATGGCAGCATGCCTGGCGCACATGGACGCCCCCGACGTCTCCCGCGAGGAGTTCAACGACCACGACACCCGCTTCCACGTCGCCATCGCCGAGGCCGGGGGCAACCGCCTGGTCACCGATCTGACCGTCGCGGTACGCAACGCAGTACGGCACACCCTTTTGACGGCCTTCCACCGGCTGGAGGACTGGGAGGACGAACGGGACCGCCTGCAGGCGGAACACCACGCCATCCACGACGCCATCGCCGCCGGGGACACCGAGCGCGCCGGCGACCTGGTCGAGTCCCACATCCGGCGCTTCCACCACGACGTGGTGCGCACGGTCCTTCAGTCCCCCGAGGGCGCCTCCGCCCAGTCGGTGGTCTGGGACGGCGCCCCGCGGGAGCGATGAGCCGCGACACGCGCGCCGTCTGAACGACCCGGGCAGCGTGTGGATGTCGTCGGCGGTGCGGGCCACGGCACGCTGGAGACCACCGAAGGCTTCATAGGTCTCCAGCGCCAGCGCACGGCCCTAGTGACGGCACCACGACTCCTGCAGAACGCACCTCTCCGCCCAACCGCACGACGCCAAGGCCGCGACCCACCTCACGATGGCCTTCCTGGTCGTCCTCGATTCGATGACCCCGGCCGAGCGCGTCGCGTTCGTCCTGCACGACGTCTTCCGCTACCCCTTCGGCGAGGTCGCCGAGATCGTCGGTCGCACTCCGGCGGCGTGCCGCCAACTGGCCTCGTCGGCCCGCCGTCGCATCCGCACTGCGCACACCCCGGCCGGCCCGAGTGCCGGGCAGGCCGGCATCGTCAGGCAGTTCAAGACGGCGTGGGAGGCCAAGGACATCGACGCCCTGATCAGCCTGCTCGACCCCGACGCCACCGCGACCGCCGACGGCGGCGGGCTGGCCGTCACCCACCTGCACCCGATCGTGGGCGGTGAGCAGATTGCACGTGCCTACGCCGAGATCGCGCGTGTGGCGGGCGACCGCACGACGTTCCTGGAGTGCACGGTCAACGGCCTGCCCGGCTTGGTGGCACAGCAGGACGGCAACATCGCGACCGTGTTCGCGTTCGAGATCGCGGGCGACCGGATCAGGCATATCTGGGCGGTGCGAAACCCCGAGAAGCTCCGTCCCTGGCGGATCAGCTGAGGAGTGATCCGAAACACCGCAGCGATCGGATCGTGACCAGCACCAAGCCGCACCGAGGTCCCGGAACTGTCAACACACTGCCGCGTGTTCCTCGACGCACGGTCCGCTGAGCGGGTGGCCGAAGAGGGTGACCGGAACAAACAACTGACCTTGGCGATGGCGACTTCGTCGGTTCTCAAGGGACGGCCGTTGCATGGCTTTGGACAGTTGATGCGGCACCTCAACGGCGCTCACATGGGTTGTAGCGTCGCGCTCATGGAACAGCTCATTGGCATCACCACGGACCAGGCGCCGGCAGACCCGGCGGCAACCGACGACATGCTGGTTACTCAGCCCATCGGCTATTGGAGCGGGTTGGCACACACAGCCGTGACCCGGCATCTGCGTGACGCGATGGCCAAGATCGACGTCACGCAGCCCCAGTACTGGGTATTGAACCGTGTGAACGGCGGAACGACAGCGCCCACCCGCGAGGAGGTCGTCGTACAGCTGACACCCCTTGCCGATGGGGAGTACGAGATCGCTCGGGTTGTCGACCAGCTGCTCCATCGTGGCTGGCTCCGGATCGACGCCGATCAGCATCTTCACCTCACGGATCTTGGGGAGGCTGCCAGAGCGCGGCTGCGTGAGCTGGTGACCGAGCTCCGGGCGGTGGTTCACAAGGGCATCAGCGATGAGGAGTACGTGGCCGCGCTCAAGGTGCTCCGAAGGATGGTGGTCAACGTCGAGGCCGACAGTCCTTCCTGAGATCGTCCATGCGGTGAGCTGTTCGCCCAGCTGAGGATGGCGGCAAGTTGGATTGCGGCCTGATATGCAACGGCGCGTTTGTCGGTTTGTATGGTCATGCCGCACCGGCCGCCGTGCCCACCGCAGCCAGCGGACGGGCCCGGACGTCGCAGACCGGGTGGACCTTCGTACTCAACCCGCCGCGAGAGCGGCCCAGAGCGTGGTCTTCGGGCTCGTCCCGTTCTGGTGCCCCCCCCTTTTTGCGGGCTCCGTCGGAGTGCCGGCGGGCCCGGCAGATGGTGGAGTCCACCGAGACGGGCCAGTCGAGGTCGTCCTCGGCGTCCGCCGCAGTCAGGAGGGCGGCGAAGATGCTGCCAGGTTCCGTCCTCGGCCCACCGCAGCAGCCGTTCATGAGCAGTCTTGAACGAGCCAGGCACATCGGGCAGATCCCGCCACGGCGAGCATGTGCGGTACTTCCAAGCAATAACTTCCCACGTGCGGCGGTGGTCCGCCCGCCGCCGGCCACGTGGCGGATCGGCTGGCATCAACGGCCCGATCGGCGCCCACATCGCATCAGTGATCACTAACCGGACGGACGCATCCGACCAACTGGTCGAACCATCAAGGAGACACGCCGCTGACCTCACGGCAGTGGTGGCGGGGCCAGTGGGCGGGGATCACAGAGGGTAGGTACTCCAGGGGCGGGGCGGTCCCTCACCGTAGGGGACGCACCGCCAGGAGATGGGAGCGGGGCGGAAACGCCCGGTTGCCGGGGTCTGCAGCCCCCAGCAACCGGTGACCGGTCAATTCAGCCGGGCTTCGGCGTACGCGACCATGGCGTCCCGCTGGTATTCGGCCAGGCCGGCAGCGACCTGGCCGTAGGCCGCGCGCCACTGCGCGTCGTCGACGTAAGTCTGCCCCAGGGCCTTGAACGCGGCCGCGTCCGGGGTCCACATCCGGCAGATGCCCTGGTAATGGGCGTCGACCTCGGCCTGGACCGCGGGGTCGGTAACCGGCGTGGCGGCCTGCATGAACTCGGCCATACGGACCATCGCCGCGGTCGCCTCACGCTGCAGCCGCTCCATCTCCGCCTCGGTGAGCGTGGCGGCGAACTGCGCCGACTGCTGCGCCTGGCCGGGCCACTGCTCGCGGGCGGCCGCCTCGTGGCGTGCGGTGTCGAAGCCAATGAACAGCTTCTCCGGCCTGCTGATCTTTCCCATGTCGGGCTCCTTGTCCTCCTCCAGTTCGGCGATGGTGCGGGCGACCGTGCGGGCGAGCACGTCGAGGCGGTCCCGCTCGGCCAGCAGCCTGCGCTGGTGCTCGCGCAGCGCGGCCACCGGGTCAAGCCGGCGTTCCAGAACCGCCGCGATCTCCCCCAGCCCCAGGCCCAGTTGCCGCATCAGCAGGATCTGCTGCAGCCGCAGCAGTTCAGCCTGCTCGTAGTAGCGGTGGCCGTTGCTGCCGACGTACGCGGGATCAAGCAAGCCGATCTCGTCGTAGTGCCGCAGGGTACGGGTCGTCACCCCGGACATCCGTGCCACATCCGCAATCGACCAGGCCATGGCCGTACCTTTCCTCGCCGGGCCGGTCTGTCCGGCCACACGAGCGACCGTAGGAGTTGACGCAACGGAAAGCGCAAGCCGCACTGGACTTGCGCTTTCCGCCACCTTCAGTAACCGAATTTGCCGACGTGCCCGCCGCTCGCACACAACACACGATCACCGGCAGGTCCGCCACGAACCACCTACTGCCAGGCCCTCTGAGCCGCGACGAGCAGCAGCCGGTCTGCGAATGGGGCTGTCCAGGACGGCTCCGACGCTGTGATCACACCAGCCACCGCGAGATCATCTCACCCCTGACCAGCAGTCACGTGAGAGCTGTCAACCGATGCCGGTAGCCGTCGCGGCCACAGTCAGGACCAGGGCACCGAGCGCGCCCACAACTCCATGGAGCCGCAGCTTGCGCCAATCATCGCATTGGTACACGTACAGCGCGGTGGCCCCGGCGAAGGCCAGACCACCCCCGATGAACCACGGCCCCCAGAGGCAGAGGTACCAACCAGTCAGCCCAGCCAGATCCGGCTCAAGAGAGACGGCCCCAGCCTTGACCAGCACACCGTGGACGACGAAGAGGCCACCGTGCCAAGTGAGCAGGGTGGCCGCGCCGGCGCCGCAGAACACCCTGAGCCGGCTGATCCGCGACCCCCTGATCGCGTCAGGCCGAAGCCGACCAGTGCCCCGAAGAGCTTCAGAACGCCGGTTACCACCAGGACAGTCAGGAACCACGGCACTCCGTCGCGAGCGAGCTTCACCGACGACGGCGACACCGTCGACTGTGCGCCGAAGGTACTGCCCGTCGCCCATACGAAACTGGGTACTGCGAACGAGACCCCCATGCCGCAGCGACGTATCCAGGCTGGTTCTAGTCGGCGGCTTCGACCAGCTCGTTGACCACCGTCGTTACCAGGGCGTACTTGACACAGAGGCCGGCATCGCGGCCTCTGTGCCCAGCGCGATCAGCAAGTGCGACTTGCCGGTGCCCGAGTCTCCTGAACGACCACGCGTCCTCGGTGCGCCCCTCTCCGGCAGATCCGCCACCGCGCCCTGACCACCTGCCTGGGACCGGTCGCGGCCTGGCTGGGGGCCGCTTCACCCCGGGCAGCGCCCGCCGCGCCGGTGCCCTGGCCCTGTGTGGCGTGGTGGGCACCCAGCTCGCCCAGATCCTGGCTGACCGCTGCGACAGCCCGCTGGTCCGCGCCACGGCCCTCGGATCCGCCGCGGCACTCGTCGCCCTCGTCCAGACCCTCGGCGTCGGCCGCCCCTTCGGCTGCATCCCGCTGGCCCGCTCGGCTGGACTGGCGTCGCCGCGACGATCGCCATCGCCCTGGCGGGCAAACGCGCCGTGCCCCAGCTGAAGCAGGCCATCGCCCGGATGCTGCCGACGAAGCCGGAGCGACCGCCGACGGAGAGTGGGGCGCCTGTGAGGGCGGGCGTCCGAAGTCCCGGGCCTCAGCGCCTGTGTCCGCGCCCGCCGCGCCGAGATGCCACGGCTCGGGTTCGACGCCTCGTACCTCACGGATCCACTGCGCTCGCAGGTCACCGCAGCCGATGCCAGACTGGCGACGTGGCCGTCTTGTGGCGTGGCCGGGTGAGGAGGCCGGGCATCGCCATGCGCACTGGGGGAGGCGCCGGTGCTCGCGGGGCGGACTCGTCGTGCACAGGCGCCGCGCACGCAGGCCATGCTGTGCCCCTGAGCGGGTGGCCGAAGGGGCATGAGAGACGCGCACGCTCCTCCTCGCCAGGTCCGCCCGCCTGTCCGGCCATCCCGACGGGGCGAGTCGGCCCACGGCCGCCCCGACCTGCTGACCCTGCTCGGACCTCGCCGCAGTGGTGAGGCCCAGGGAGGTCTGTCACATGAAGACCTGCATACGGGACGCTGTCATGGCCGTGGTCGTCGTGTCGATGGCCGTGACTCTTGCGGCCTGTGGACAGGCGGGCGGGACCGGTGTCCACGCCGGAAGCGGCCCGAGGATCGGTCTGCTGCTGCCGGATGCCATCACGTCCCGCTGGGAGGCCAAGGACAGGCCTCTGCTGGAGGAGAACATCAAGCAGCTGTGCCGCGACTGCACGGTCGAGCACGCGAATGCCAACGGCGATGTGGCCGCCCAGCAGCGACAGGTGGATTCCATGATCACCAAAGGGGTCGATGCACTGGTGCTCGTGGCCGTGGACGCCAAAGCGCTCAGTGCGGCGGTCAGGAAGGCGCACGAGGCGGGCGTACCCGTCATCTCGTACGACCGGCTCGACGAGGGCCCGATCTCGGGCTATGTGTCCTTCGACGGTCGGGAAGTCGGCAGGCTCCAGGCGCGGGCGCTGCTGAAGGCCATGGCCCACCGGGCGGTCGGCGGTCAGATCGTCATGATCAACGGCGATCCCACCGACCCCAACACCCTTCTGTTCGAGGAAGGCGCCCTGTCGGTGCTCAGGGGCAAGGTCAGGATCGGCAAGATGTACGACACGCCCATGTGGCGGTCGGACATCGCCAACATGAACATGTCCGGCGCCATCGCCGCCCTCGGCGCCCGCAACATCGACGGCGTCTACTCCGCCAACGACGCCCTTGCCTCCGGCATCATCTCCGCCCTCAGAGCGAACAAGATCTCCCCTCAACCCCCCGTCACCGGCCAGGACGCCGACCTCGGAGCCGTGCGCCGCATCGTCGGCGGCGAACAGTACATGACCGTCTGGAAGCCCAATGACGCCGAGGCGTCCGCGGGCGCCGCCATGGCCGTGGCCGCGGCCCGCGGCGAGAACCTCCAGCGCATCGCCACCGGCACGGTGCGCACCCGCAGCGGGAACGTGGCTCCGGCCGTCCTGCTCACCCCCCTGTCGGTGACCGCCGGCACCATCAAGGACACCCTCGTGAAGGGCGGCGTGTACACGGTCCAGCAGATCTGCGTGCCCCGGCTCAGAACGGCCTGCCACAGGGCCGGACTGACCGGATAGGCCGGTCCACCGCAGCCGGGCCCCGGGAAGGAGATGGTCTCCGTGCCGGCTCCACCACTGCTGGCGCTGCACGGCGTCTGCAAACGCTTCGGCGTCGTTCAGGTCCTCACCGACATCGAACTGGAGATTCGCGCGGGCGAGGTCGTGGCGCTTCTGGGGGACAACGGGGCCGGCAAGTCCACCCTCGTCAAGGTGATCTCGGGCGTGGCCCCCGCGGACACGGGTGTCATCGAATGGGAGGGCCGGACGGTCCACATCAGGCGTCCCCACGACGCCCGGGATCTCGGCATCGCCACCGTCTACCAGGACCTCGCCCTGTGCGGCAACCTCGACGTCGTCGGCAACCTGTTCCTGGGGCACGAGATCCGCAGGCTCGGCTTCCTCGACGAAGTGGAGATGGAACGCCGTACCCGTGACCTCCTGAAGCGCCTGGCGAAGGGCCTGCCCGATCTGCGCTCCCCCGTCGTGTCCCTGTCCAGCGGCCAGCGGCAGACGGTCGCCATCGCCCGCTCACTCCTCGGCGACCCCCGGGTACTCCTGCTGGACGAACCGACGGCATCCCTGGGCATCGAACAGACCGCCGAAGTTTTGGAACTCGTCGACCAACTGCGTGACCGCGGCATGGGAGTCCTGCTCATCAGCCACAACCTGGCCGATGTCAAAGCCCTCGCAGACCGGGCCGCGGTGCTGCGGCTCGGCCGCAACAACGGCTTCTTCAACGTGACCACCGCGTCCCAAGAAGAGATCATTTCCTCCATCACCGGGGCCACGCAGAACGTTCCCCATCGGGTGGCCCACCGGGAGGTGGACGGGTGACACAGGACCGCAAAAAGGCGGGCGACAGGCAGGCCGACCCCGCCGCCCTCGCCGCCGAACCCCGCCGGCCGCAGCCCGGGCGGAAAATCGTCCGTGTGGTGGAGGGCTGGGCCGCCGCGTCCCGGCACAAGTTCATCGCCGGTGAACTGGGCTCGCTCCCGGTCATCCTCGTCCTCGTCGCGGTATGGGTCGTCTTCCAGTGCCTCAACCCGAACTTCCTCTCCCCGCGGAACCTGTCCAATCTCAGCGTGGACATCGTGGGTACGGGCCTGATCGCGGTCGGTATCGTCTTCGTGCTGCTGATCGGCGAGCTCGACCTGTCGGTCGGTTCGATCAGCGGCCTCGCGGCAGCCGTCTTCGCCGTGCTGAGCGTCAACAACGGCGTCCCGGAATGGCTCGCCGCCATCCTCGCGGTGCTCGTGGGCACAGCGGCCGGCACCATCCAGGGCTTTTCCTTCGCCAGGACCCGTGTGCCCGCGTTCGTCGTCACGCTCGCGGGGCTGCTGACCTGGAACGGCGTCATGCTCTACGTCCTCGGCACCAGCGGCACCATCGACCTCGACGAAAACGGCCTCGTGGCCAAGCTGACCAGCTACTACTTCAGCAAGGACGGCGTCGCCTACGGTCTGGCGGCGCTCGGCGCAGGCCTGCCCTTCGTCATCTCCTACCGGGAGAGGAGCCGGCGGCGGGCCCTGGGCCTGCCGCACCGTTCGCTCCGCGAGCTCGGGGTGCGCACGGGAGCGCTCACGGTGCTCCTGTTCGCCGCCGCGTACGTGCTCAACCAGTTCCACGGACTGCCGCTGGCCCTACTGATCTTCCTCGTCGTGGTGGCCGGACTGGACGTGCTCCTGCGCAGCACGCACTACGGACGACAGGTCTACGCACTCGGCGGCGGTGTCGAGGCGGCCCGCCGCGCCAGTATCGGCGTGGTGCGGGTGCAGACCGCGGTGCTCGCGGTCTCGGGCACGATGGCCGCGATCGGCGGCCTGTTCCTCGCCTCACGGATCACCTCGGTAAGCCAGTCCTCCGGCTCGGGCGTCCTGCTGCTGAACGCCATCGCGGCGGCGGTCATCGGCGGCACCAGCCTGTTCGGGGGACGCGGCACGACCTGGTCCGCGGTGCTCGGCGCGCTGATCATCCAGTCGATCGCCTCGGGCATGGCGATCACAGACATCCCGGTCGCCATCCAGTTCGTGATCACCGGCGGGGTGCTGTTCGCCGCCGCGGTCATCGACGCACTGTCGCGCCGCTCCCAGGAGGCGCACGGCCGGGCCTGAGCAGTCCCCTCACCCGGTCCGCGCTGCCCGGCAGGGGCGCCCGGCGGCGTGAGAGGCCCAGCACCTGGGCGACGGCGGCCCCAAGGCTGTCGTAACGGACCTTCCCGGTCGGCACGCCGCCCAGGACGGTGTACGGCGGGCGGCGACGTGGGCGCGGACCATCCGGTGGTAGGTGTCGACGGCTTCATGCTCGTCCAGCAGCCGGTCGCAGATCCGTTTTGACCGTGTGGCGCTGCGTCCGGCGCCGCCGTCAGGTCCGCCTTCAGGGGCGGCGATCACCCGCCCATAGGGGTCCAGGCGCGTCGCCCGTGGCCTCATCTTCTTCCGCGGCTCCGGCAGGGCCGGGATCAGGGCCCTGTGCATGATGTTGAAGCCAACGCCGTACCTCCGCATGAGCGCGCGTCGACATGCCTGCTTTGCGGGACTGGCGGGCGTCCGCACGACCCGCTCCGGGACGCGGGCTCACCCGAACGCGCCTATGTGTCGGCGGGGCATCGGTAGCCGGGCGTGCTGAGGTGATGCGGGTGGCGGAACCGGGCCGGGACCGCCGACTCGCGGCCCGTCTGTTCCTTGTCGAGATGGGGAGCGTTCATGTACGTCGTGTTCAGGTCCGTTGCCATGGCGGCCAGTGCCTCCTGTGCGCTGCTGGGGTCGGCGATGGCCCCGGCCGACTCCGGGGCCGTGGCGGTGGTCACGCCTCGTCCCGTGCGGGCGGCCGAGGACGTACGAGGCGGAGGAGACGGCACCCCCATCACCCGCCTGCACACACCCCCTACCGGTACGTCGATCGCCTCACCCGCGCGCGACACCCTCTTCGCCTGCAAAGGGGGGACCCTCACCCGGCCCGACCGCCCGTGGATCGACGCGCACGGTGTGATCGACGTACTCAAGCGCCCGTTCGTGTCGGGAACCATGCACTGGCACAAGTACCTGAAGGTGACGACGACCGCGACCGAGAGGCGCTTCGAGGGCAACGGGCTCCCGGACCATCCCACCGGGCGCTTCCCCGTCCAGAAAGGCACCCCCGCCTACAAGTACTACGCGGAGATTCCCGCGCACGGGTACCCCAACGCCGCCGCGATCCCGATCAAGCCATGGAACCTCAACGTCATCGTTCCGCGCGATCCGTCTGTCCAGGCGCAGCCCACGTGCATCGACCAGCTGACGACCGGGATGGCTCTGGCAGGTGGCACCTTCCACCTGGAGGTGGCCACCGACGCGGAGGACCGACCGGTCGATCCCAACGCGGCCCTGCCGCTGGACCGCTGCTGGGGCCATCCGTACGACACGCAGTACCACTACCACGGCCCCTCGCAGACCTGCTTCGACAACAAGGCTTCCAGGGGATCCACGAACACCCGTTCCCGTTCCCGGCACTCACCGCTCGTGGGATACGCCATCGACGGCTTCGGGATCTTCGGGCCGCGCGGCGAGGACGGAAAGATCGTCAGGAACAGGGATCTGGACGTCTGCCACGGTCACACCCACGCGATCATGTGGGACGGCAAGAAGGTCGTCATGTACCACTACCACCTCAACGGAGAGTATCCCTACTCCATCGGATGTTTCCGGGGAAAGCCGGCGACGGTGCCCGGGTCCGGGCATGGCTGGCACTAGGTGTGCTGTCCCAGGACGTTGGTGACAGGCGTGCTCGGTGCTTGAACAGATGAGGGCCTTCTGGATTCGGTGTGGATCGCGACACCTACGACCGAGACTCAGGAGGCCCTCGAATCCCACCGTAATGCCCCGCTGACCCCGACCGGCAGGCTGCGTCTGTCCCGGTGTGTCGTGGACGACGGCTGGCCGCTGCGGCGGTGGCGGGCAGGCCGGAGACGACACGGCGCATGAAGTCCCCGGTAAGTGTGGGGGGTTGGAGATGCGCTCACGAGAAACCCGCAGTCTCGGCAGGGCCCGCTCCGCACGTCGACCGCCTGCGACAACTTCCCCACACCACCTTCACCCCACACTCACCCACACCACGGACACGCCGACCCTCCGTCACACCCATCTGGCCACGCACCGGCCGGCATGTCGGCTACCCGAGCGTCCGGCCCTGGCCATGGCGACCGAGCTGTACCGAGCAGGCGTGTCGCTCTCCTGGGAGCGGAACGGACGGCAAGGACCCCAGCCTGCCGTGCCGGGGGTGGACTTGTGTGGTAGCTGCGCCGTCAGCGCCTTGCCTGACAGGGCATGGGCTGCGCGCCGCCGACGTCGGCGCCGGTGCTGTGTATGCGGAGCGACGCGCCTCGCCATCTGCCTTGCCCGCTTCACAGACGTGTGCCGGGCGGTCGACACGAACGGCCAGTTCGATGGTCTCGTAGCGGGCGAGGGCGGCCGCATCGTTCACGACGGCCCATTCCTGCCTCGTCTCCCTCATCGGCGCAACGTGGCGGGCCCCGACCTACGCACGGCCGTGAAGCCGCTGCAACCCTGCTGACCTGCCGCTTTCGGCCAATTCCCCGGTTGCCTGGACGCTTTGGAGATTTTGTTGCACGCCACAGAACGAGGGTGCGCAACAACGCGTCGCCCGGGAAACCTTGTACCTGCCTGCGCCGGACAGCTTCACCGGGGGGACGGCGCAGGTCCTCGGACCATGTCCCGCATCCGGCCCCGACGCCTGTCTCGACTCGGGCGCACGGCCGTCTTCTACCGGCTTCTACCGGAGGTAAGCATGTCGTTGATCTCCCGCGCCGCAGCGCTCACCGGCGCAGCCCTGCTCACTGGCGGCCTGATCGCCGCCGCCCCGGCCGCCACCGCCGCCCCGGCCCAGCCCCAGCACTTCAACTGCAACTACACCAATGCCGAGCCCACGCTCTCCGTCGGCTCCAGCGGGGCCGCAGTGAAGCAGGCCCAGTGCCAGCTCAACAGCGTCCTGGACCGGCACGTCATCGTCGACGGCGACTTCGGCTCGGCGACCAAGAGCGCCACCATCGCCTTCCAGCAGTGCGCCGGCCTCAGCGCCGACGGCATCATCGGCGACAACACCTGGGCCGCCCTCGACAACTGGTGGTGGAACGACATCGACTGCCACAAGTGAGCCACGGGTGCCGGGCCGAAAGCCGACCGCTCTTTCGGCCCGGCACCCGCCACCTCCATGCCGGGCCGCCGTGCCCTCTGCACGCCACCTCACCACTCCCCTGCCCAAGGAGTCGGATCATGGCCTCACACCGCCGCGTCCTGCCGCCCCTGACCGTGCTGCTTCTCCTCGGCGGAGTCGCCGCCACACCGTCATCCGCCGCTGCACCGGCCCCCATGCCCACCGCGGCGGCCAACACCTCCTCCACCTGCAACTACTACGCCGGCGACGGACCGGTGGAGCCCGGCAAGACCTACCCCGACCGGCGGGTACTCGAAGTGCAGTGCCTGATCAACACCAACACCAGCTACCTCCCGCCTCTTGCCATGGACGGCATCTACGGCCCCCGTACCAGCTACGCGGTGACGGTGGTCCAACAGCATGCCGGACTCCCCGCCACCGGAATCGTGAACCGCGCCACCTGGGCGGCCCTGCGCGCCGGCGTCTGGTGGTAGACCGGCGCAGCACCGTCCTACGGCAAGGTTCAGGAGCCGGCCCGCGGCATCATCCCGGCGAGCGGGTCGGCGAACTCCGCGAGCCGCCCGGCGACCGACAAGGAACCCGGCCAGGCGGCACGCACGTGGGGCGTCCAGCCTGCGAGTATCACCAACAACGCGGGCCTGTCCACGGCCGCCTTGGCTTGCCCGCGCTGCCGGTGAAGGGCTTGCCTGGGTCCGGTACGGAGGCGCGAGAGCCGGCCGCCGGCCTTCTGTACCTCCTTCGCCACCCAACTCCTGCCGCTGGTGCTCTTGTTCGTGGCGCTGGCGTTTTCGTCCTCCCGCGCCTGCCGCCTCACATCGATGACCCGGGTTTTGCAGTCGTCGCACAGGCGACGGGCCGGTCTGTCCGCAGAGGGACAGCGACGACGGCGTCACCCCGATGGTGCGACCGGGCTCCCCGATATCCACGAGGCAGGCCTTCTTCCTGCTGATGACCTCCCGGCAGGCCGGCGGTGCGCCTTCGGGACGGGGCCTGCGCCACAGCGTGAGGGGGCTGCCGTGTGCCGGGTCAGTGGTCGCCGGCGCGGGAGAGCGTGTGGGTCAGCAGCGGGCGCCGCCGCGGTGGTCACGGTGGTCACGGTGGTCACGGCCCCAGGAGCCGTCGTCGACGGGGCGGCCGTGGTCGTTGCGCAGGATGGCGGTGTCGTCGCGTTGGTTGCGGTACACCGGCTCCGCTTCGGCGCTGGTACGGCCTGTGCCGAGACGCGCGGGTCCGCATCGAGCCAGTCGGCGACCTTGGCGAGGTGGGCGTACCGCTGGATGCGGTTGGCTGATCGGTGGCGGCCGTCGGCTGAAACATGCTGGTCACCGGTGCAGTCGGCGCATCGCGGTGCGAACGTTGTCCGTGCTGGCCGTGCTGGCCGTGCTGGCCGTGCTGGCCGTGCTGGCCGTGCTGGCCGTGCTGGCCGTGCTGGCCGTGCTGATTGTGGAGTGGGGATGGGACGTCGGGAGGGTCCCCTGGACCCAGGGGCGGGTCCGGTGCAGCGGTCGACGGCAGCATCCTTGCCGTGGCCGGTGCGGCACCGTACGGCTGTGGGACGCTGCGACGAAGCGCCCCCTTGGGGACGGTTTGCTCACTGCTGGAGACCGGGTGCGCTCTCTTACCTTCGGTGGCAACGGAGCAACACTTTCGGTCCGCGGCACTCGCACCCCACTGCGCATCTACCCCGTAGCCCCAGAGCTGGTGGCCGAAGCCGTGTGTGCCCGCGCGGGTGGCGGCCTGACTGGCCTGGAATGGAAGACGTACATCCCAGACGTCTCCTATCAGAGGACCTGCTGAGCCGAGTTTTCAACGGCCGTTGAGAACACACTTTCAGGAACTGGACCGGCGGCGGGAGCGCCCGACGCCGGGCCGGCAGCTCAAGTGAGGCGGCGGTACACGGCGTGCCGCTCCGGCATTGCCTGAGGGCGGCCATGGCTTGGGGTGGGATGCGGTTCCGGTTCTCACTCGGGAGGCGCTTTCTCTGTAGGTGCGGTCCCGGATCGGCAGGCTGTCGTCGGGAAACGCGGCGAGGACCGTGGCCGCGGCCTTGTCCGGAACGGCGGGCAACCCCTCGAGGGCGCCGACATCGGTTCCTCCTCCCCCCCCCGGCGACCGCACGACACAGCAGCGGCTAGCTGGGGCCGTCCTCCCGACAACATGCGGATCCACTCCGGGAATTGAGCAACAGTGTCCGCCTGCTATGGTGCGGCGATGTCATCGATCAAGCAGTTCCAGGTCACCTTCGACTGCGCAGAACCTGAGCGCGTCGCTCGCTTTTGGTGCGAGGTGTTGGGGTACGTCGTACCGTCGCCGCCGGAGGGGTTCGCCACTTGGGACGACTTCAACCGCTCTCTGCCTCCTGAGCAGCAGGGTTCATGGTCCGCATGCATTGATCCCTCTGGCGTGGGCCCGCGACTGTACTTCCAGCGCGTCCCCGAAGGCAAGGTCGTCAAGAATCGGGTGCATCTTGACGTGCGGGTCGGCACCGGGCTCGTGGGTGAAGAGCGCCTCGCCACACTCGAAGCCGAGTGCGCACGACTGGTCGCGCTCGGCGCGATACGTGTGAGACTGCTGCTTGCCGACGAGGACAATGAGTCGTGCATCCTGATGCAGGACATCGAGGGCAACGAGTTCTGTCTCGACTGAGCATCCTCCGAGACGGTGAGGTGGGGAGCCGTCTCCCTTGGGCCTCTCTTCAAGGTGGTCCCGTATGGGGCGGGACTCATCCCGTGAGGGCGTGGTTGTGAAGTCGGGCGATGTCGAGCAGGCAGTTCGGTCTGGCCGCGTCGGCGGCGGTGCCGGATGACCAGGCCGGTGCCCCGATAGCCGCCGTCCGCGATGACCGTGGTCCGGCCGACGGCGGCCCTCGCACCGGACAGCGCCCACGCTTGGCAGGAGCGACTGCCGGAGGTGGCCGATGATGCGGTCAGCGGCCGACTTCGACACCCCAACAGCGGGGTGAGCTGCCGCAGCGTCACGTTCGTATGCCAGTAGGCCGTTACCAGCAGGATCCGGTCCTCCAGGGGCGGGCACCACGGCCGGGCTTTGCCTACCGGGTCCGCACTCTCGCGCCGCATCGCAGCGCCCAGCTTGCCGAACTGCCGCGGGCTCAGCCACGGCGGCAGCAGGCAGACGAGCGGCGGACAATAACGCAGCAGACGCGCAATCGGTTTGTTTTCTGACCGTCTTCAGCACAGAGCTCCCGCGGAGGCGCCGGCGCGCACGCCCGACGGGACTTCCGGTGTCCGCACCTGCAGGGCCGTCGCAGCAGTGAGCCGCGAAGGGCCCCGCGTCGGTCGGCTACGCACCGAGCGAAGTGATCAAGTGGTCGTCGACGCCTGCGAACCATTCCTCGCACCGCCACGGGATCAGGTCGGTGCGGGTGCGGCGTAGCCGAATGGCGACGACGTGACCGCCCATCGCGGAGGCGGCATCGACGCACTCATACAGAACTGGGATGCAGACTGTGTTCGTCGAGGCGGATCCGGGAGGGCGAGCGCGGCCATCGCGTGCTTTTCGGCGCCTGTCCGGGTTGCGATCTCTGCCCGCAGGGCGTCGGCTGAAGCTCGGACGGTGACGCTCTCGCCGGCACGGGCGTCATGCACTGCGGCGTCGACAAGATGCTGCGCCGCTTGCGGTCCTGAGACCGAGTACAGCGTGAGGAAGGCGTGACTGATGGGGACGACCGCGCGCCGCCACGGCCTGACTGGCGCTTGTAGGCCAGAACAGGAACCACACGATGACGACTCCCGTACCTCCCGTGCCTCCCGTGCCTCCCGTGCCTCCCGTGCCTCCCGTCACAGAGCCTGACCCGTCCGCACTGATCTGCCCCGGTGATCAGGTCGGGCCGTGTGCCGCGTGCCAGCGCAAGACGCACAAGTATGGCCGCGGTGGCGCCCCGCTGTGTCAGTGGTGCGCAGCCCCGGTGATGGACAAGTGGGGCCCGAACGCGCGCTACGTCAGCACGCGCGTCTAGGCAGCTTCGTTTGGATCAGTGGGTCGTTGGTCCGGGTGTGCCGTCAACAGATACGCAGCAGGGCGCGGATCGAGCTGTTGCTCCCGGACCGAAGCCGAAGCGGGGTGGCCGCTGGAGGGATCACCTCCAGGTGATCGTGGCGCCGACGAGGACCTGCACTGGGCGGTGTCGGTGGACTCCACGATCGTGCGGGCTCGCCACGCGGCCGGGGGCCCGCAAAAAGGGCTCCCTGCCTGCGAACCAGCCGACCACGCCACAGGCCGGGCGTTGTCACCGCCGGACAGGCCGGCGACGCGCCGGCCTTCACCGACGTCATGGCTCGCCTGCGCCACCCGCTACGAGAAGTCAGCCATGATCTGCCTGGCTGGACTCCACGTCGCGGGCATCTTTCTCCGGTCCGCACGCTGATCCTGATCCGAACGAAAGCCGCTGGTACGAGCGCGACGGTGAGCGGTTCAGCCCTCTTCGTCTTCCAGTCCGGCCACGTCTCCAATGGCGACGCGCAGGTCATGCACGCCCTGCAGGATGTCGATGAGGGCTTCCTCGGCCCCGCCCAGAGCCCGTCGGGTTCCTTGGACATCACCGCGCTCCGCATGCAGCTGGGCGCTGAGCGTATACACCGCCGTCATGGCGGCGGCGAACGAAGCCTCCCGGCCCGGTGGCAGTTCCTCCGCCTCTGGCGCGACCTGCATCGCAGTGCGGTGCAGCCTGTTCGTCAGGACGTTGACCGCAAGGCCGGGGTCAGGGCCTACCTGCTCTGACCAGCCGAGCATCGTCTCGAGGACGTCCTCGATCTCCTCCTCCTCGGTCAAGCGCGTCGCGGCGGTGATTTCCAGTTCTGTCTTCGCCAGCAGGCTGCCCAGCAGATGCAGACGGTCCTCTTCCTGCGGCCCCTCGGGTCGCGCCGGATCAGCCACCGGCTCAGCCCCGAGAGCGACCAACGCGGCATGGACCTGCTCAGCAGTCACCTGACCCTCGCTACTGTTGCTCACGCCTTCAGCTTCACCTCACGAAGGCGCGACCACCGTCCGCACACACCGACGAGTTCAAAAAAACCTCTCACTGTGCAGTGGGCAGATGATCGCGGCGGGCGGTCCCAAGGACGTCCCAGGATCCAGCCGCGGTGGCCCGCGACGGCCGACGGCCCGCGTCGCGGTGCACGTGGAGCCCACGCTGCTGGTCGGGGGCGTTCGTCTTCGTGGCGGGCGTGGAAGACCCAGTAGCTCCGCGTCGCCATCGGCGAGCGAAGCAAGAGAGGGAGTAAGGGGCGGTCAGCCGTCGGCGCCGGTTTCCTCGGCTGGCTGGGGCTGGCCCCCTTCCGCGCGAGACGCCACTCCTGGGTGGAGACCTCGGAAGAGTGGAGCATCGGCGGCGGTCCGCCGGCGACCGCCCTCCCTGCAGGAGCGGCGCAGATCCCGGTGGGTGTGGGGCCGCAGACGACGTACACGCTGCAGCAGCCGCCTGCGGACAGCTGCCGCTGCCAGCTGATGCCGGTGTGAGGTCGTTGAGCGCCTCCGGGAGCGGGACGGCGGCGGGACCGCGGTATCAGAGGGGCGTGTCGCTGTTTCCGGGCTTGATGCGCCCGCGCCATGCTCCGGACTCTGCGCCGCGCTGCTCGATGTACTTGCTTGAAGCGCTTCATGTCGCCTTTGACACGCCGGTCGAGCGTTCCGAGCATGTCCGCGGCCTTCTCTACTGCTCCGCTGGGCTCGACGTCCATGACCAGTTCCACCCTGGTGTGCATGTCGTCCATGCGCTGGAAGCGGACCGTGCCCTTCTGGGTCGTGTCACCGGTGGTGGTGCGCCAGGTGATGCGCTCGTCGGGGAGCTGGTCGACGATCTCGGTGTCGAACTCCCGACGGACCCCACCGATCTTGGTGGTCCAGTGGTTGTGGCGGTCGTCCAGTTGCCTGACTTCCTCGACGCCTTCCATGAAGTCCGGGAACATCTCGAACTGGGTCCACTGGTTGTAGGCGGTGTGAACGGCCACGTCGACTTCCACTGTCTCCCTGACCGTGCTCATTAGTGTCCCCCTTGATCGATCCACTGATGGACCCGGTGCCCAGCGCGCACCAGTGCCCACCGACGGGCTCGTGTCTGCCGCACACCTCTTCGGCACCACAGCCGTAGAAGAGGCGTGTCAGGAAGCAGCCGGGTGTCCCCGGTGGTACGCGGGACTCGGGGTGAGGTCCGTCCGGGCCATGGCGGGCAGGCGGCGATGGTGGTTCGACATCCCGCCGAGGCGCGGAAGGGCAGGTTTGAACGGTTCGCCGAGGCCGCATCATTGCGCAACCGCGCAGTTGGCGTGGGCACGGAAAGCCGGGGCCGAGGCGCTTGCGCAAGACGCTCTCGCCGCCAGCGCCTGCCGGTCACCGTGCCGGCGGTCGCCTCCACATCGCAGGCGGCGCCAGCCCAGCGACGAGTAGCAGGTCCGGCGCACAGAGGCAGCCGCGCTTCCGAGATTCAAGCAACTCGCCCCCGAGGGGTGTCTCCGTCATGGCAGGCACCGGGCGGCGAGAGCAGATCGACTACGCGCCGTCCGGCCCTCGAGCAGGGCCTCGGCAACGCGCTCGACTACGCGTGGCCTTCACCACGTTTTGCTCATTTTGGGACGGATGTATGCGTATAAGTGGTTCTAAAGCTCGTTGCACTCCTCCGGCAATCAGCTACGAGGATTCAAAAGACCAGTGGCATGGAGAAGCGTTTGATCACGGTACGTAAACGACGCACCGGACAGGTGGCTATGGCCGGCGTACTCGGCGGCGTACTCGCACTCACGGCCCTCGGCGGTACCAGCAACGCTGCCACCAGCGGCAACGAAGCCGGGGATCAGCCGAAATCGCAGGCGCGAGTGGATCCGACGCCCGCCCAGGATGCTTCCGACGCCCGAATAAAGATCAGGACTGGGCAAGGAGGTGCCTACAACGTCGGGGTCAACGACCCCGTCAAGGTCACCGTAAGCAACGGCAAGCTCACCAAGGTGACCATGACCGCCGTCGCGACCGGTGACGAGATTCCGGGCACCCTGTCGACGGACGGCACGTCCTGGCAGCCGAACGGCCCGCTGGAGCGGGCCACCAAGTATCAGGTCGCCGCAGAGGCCGAGGATGCCAAGGGCCGCTCCGTCACCGGGAACGCCGCGATCACCACGGTCTCCCCGGCCAACGACTTCATCGGGCACCTCTCCCCCGAGGACGGCTCGACCGTCGGCGTGGGCATGCCGGTGACGGTCAACTTCGACAAGGCGGTCAGCAACAAGGCCGCCGTGGAGTCGAAGATCCAGGTCAGCTCCAGCAGCGGACAGCGGGTCGTCGGTCACTGGTTCAGCGGCGACCGCCTGGACTTCCGCCCCGAGAACTACTGGACGCCCGGCTCAACCGTCACCGTCAAGCTCAACCTCCACGGCATCCGGAAGACGGTCACCTTCAAGATCGGCCGGAGCCAGATCAGCACGGTCGACGCCAAGACGAAGCAGATGACGGTCGCACGGGACGGCAAGACGATCAAGACCATCCCGATCTCGTCCGGCAGCCCCGAGCACTCGACGTACAACGGTCAGATGGTCATCTCCGAGAAGTTCAGGCAGATCCACATGAACGGTGCGACTGTCGGCCTCACGGAGAAGGACGGCAAGCCCGCGTACGACATCAAGGCCGTACCGCACGCCATGCGCCTGACCGGCTCGGGCACGTTCGTCCACGGCAACTACTGGGCGGCCGACTCGGTCTTCGGCAAGGTCAACACCAGCCACGGCTGCGTGGGCCTGAAGGACGTCAGGGGTGGCGGCGACGGCGGGCAGCCCGCCGCGTGGTTCTTCGACAACTCGATGATCGGTGACGTTGTGATCGTCAAGAACTCCGAGGACAAGACCACGTTGGCCCCGGACAACGGCCTCAGCGACTGGAACATGCCGTGGAGCCAGTGGGCCGCGGGTAGCGCGACCCGCTGACGACACGTCACTCTCCACACATCTGCACCTGAATTCCTTCCGCCAGGCGGCGGCCGAAAACCATGTCGGCCGCCGCCTGCGGCATCAGGGCGCTCGAGCAGCTCTCGCCGCCTGTGCGACCGCGGTTCCGTCACGTCGCCCACCTTCTGCGCGGTGGAGTGCGCCACCGGCCTGCTCGGCGTGCTGTGAGGACGTTGCTCCCAGCAGATCGGGCCGACCGTTTTCCCACCGGACGGCCACGCCGGCACATGGTCCCCCCTCCGGCAACGCGGAACGCGCTGCCCGCACACCGCACACTCTGTCGGGCGGGGTGCGCAGCCGACCCCGGCCAGTGCGAGGCACCCAGATGGCCTCCAGGACCGTCTGAAACTGCGGACTGTCATGCCGGTGCCCAGCGGTGGTGAGGAGCGAGAGCGGCCTTTGCCCTGCTCAACCGCCCAGTACAGCTTGGGGGTCAGCCCGCCGCGTGAGCGTCCGAGCCCATGGTCCTCCGGCTCGGTGTTGACACCACCGGGAGGCTCCTTCTGCAACGCCCCTCTTTTTTTTCGCGCTCCCGCCGCGTGCTGGTGGGCCCGGGTGATGGTCGAGTCCACGCCGACGTCTCATGTGATGAGGCCCTTTGCGTCGGCCTCCGCCTGCAGCTGCTCGAAGATCCGGTTCGACGTACCGTCTCGTTGCCAGCGGCGGAACAGGTCGATCCGATCCCACGGCCAAGATCTCCGCGCCGCACGACGCTTGATGGTCTACGGCCTTGATCGCCCTGCGCAACAGACCCTAGACCTGCGCGGTCCTGGCTGGTGCCGGGTAGGGGTCACGGAAGGTGAACGCGAGTGGTCCGGGGCCGTGTTCGCGTACGAACGCGACCCGCTCCATCGCCTCAGCGATGCTCGGACGGTGACCAGCCGGGATCCACCACAGGGCCTGGTGCGCTTCGGCCAGGCGTTGGAACCACTCTCGGCGTCGGCTCAGTACGCGCAGGTGATCAGTGTGGTAGATGAAGTTCCGCAGGGCTTCAACTGACTCCCAGACCGAGCAGTTGATCAGGATCATGTCGTCGTTCTCGTCGGGGCGGAAACCGGTCGCGTCCTCGCCCTCATCGTCGACCATGCGCCACACGAACCCGGGGCTGCGCTCGGCAAGCGCGTTGATCTCGGGCAGTTGGGCGACAAAGTCGGCCAACTCGGGGCTGTCCAGCGGGGCGACGATGCGGCCGATGTTGACCTGTGCAAGGTGAAAGCCAGTCATGGGCTCAGCATGGCCCGACCACGCTTCTATAGTCAATGACTTTTATTTTTAGACAGCGCCACGCAACACCCACCGGGACACGGATCCATCGTCGGCGACCACTGCTCGCGTACCAGGCCCTCGATCAGCGCGAGATTCATCCCGCAGACCAGGGCGGGAAACTCCTTGGCCAGCCCGTGGAAGGGACAGTTGTGCAGCCGCAGCGTCTCCCCATCCCAGAAGGGCTGGTAGCCGCGGGCCCGCAGTACCTCGACCAGGTCACCGGCAGCCGCATCCGGATGTGCCGCACCCGCGGCCTTCGCCGCGGCCTGTAGCTCCCGGTCCAAGCCGGCGTTCTCCACCACCTCGGCGAGCAGCCGACCGGCTGCGTCGTAGGACCGAGGCGGGACGGACACGGCATACTCACCCTCGGCACGCCGGTACACCTTCGCCGGCCGCCCCGCCCCGGGGCCGGTGCGCCCAGACAGCCGTCGGAAGGACACGGCCAGCAGCCCTGCCTCGACCAGCTTGTCCAGGTGGAAGGCGGCCAGCGATCGGGAAATCCCGACCGCTTCCGCGGCCGCATCGCGCCCTACCCCACCAGGGGCGGCGGCGACGTGTCGATAGAGCCGACGGCGGACAGGATCACCCAACACACCCAGCACCGCGAATGCGGAATCTTCATCAGTCACATGCCGATTCTATGACCAATGGGAGTATTCAAAACAGCGCCAAGTGCTCGCCACGCGGCCACCAAACGACGGCCGTGACCAGGACTTTCGCAACAGGCCCCTCGTTCCTGGCCCCCCAGATCGTCCATCGCCTCCGCGCCTGCACCATCCACGCCCTCAACGGCCCACCCGCCGCTCACACCGAGACATCCGGCCTCCCTCAAGACACCCTCGGCCTGGTCGGCAAGGGCCACAACACAGGCACCCGACCGGGGTCAGCTCCCGGCCGGCCACCACGAAGGTCCTCGAGCAGCGACGCCGACGGCCGGCCGCCCATTCCTCACGCCGCAAGACGTCCCAGCAGGGAAATCGTGAACCGTTCCGCCCGCTTCACCCGAAAAACGCTCGTGACGTGCGCCCCCAACGGAACACAGGTAGTCCTACTTGTACCTACCCGCTCTCTACGAAGGAGCCTGAAATGCTGACCACGATCATCGATTCTCTTGCCACCTTCCTCGAAACCGTCATCGGCGCCCTCCTCTGAACAAGGCGCCCGGGGGGGACTGGCCCCACGGACGGGACTGCGCAAGTCTCCTGGACCTCCGGAGCTGGAAAGCGGCGGCCAGGGCCTTACGGCCTGTCTGCGGCCTCCAAGACCTCTGAGACCTCTGAGACCTCACCGGGAACGACGACCCCGCCCACTGCCGCTTCCTGGCCGCGGCCACGGCACTCACCGCACTCCTCCCGAACGACCATGCGGACCCGGCCGTTGGAGACGTTCGCCCAGGTGTCGCTGCGGACCAAGATCCACGCGAGTGCGGCCACGCTGCACGAACTGGAGGACGAGGACGTCCGGTCCGGCGTCGATGCGGCCTTCGACGGCGCGCCGGAGCTGCTGCACCGCGGGTCAGGCCTGCCCGTTGGGCCGTCCCCATGGCGCGGCTCAGCGGGCTGCTGAACACCGCAACCAGCGGGCGTAGGGCCGGCCTCGGCTCGAGCGCCTTGGCCGCGACCTCACCCACGTGTGTCAACCGAACGTCGGTGCGGCCGGCGTGCCGGCCCGACAGGCTCCACTCGGTCTGGCCGTGCCTGATCGATATCAGCTCCCCATGGGCGAGCACGCCGGCTGATCATGCGACACGGCGGGCCGGACAGCCGGCCTTCGCTCCCCCCCCGTCCAAGGCAACGCCTCGCAGTGAGCCCAGGTCGACGCCTTGTACTCCGCCGCGGGCCCCGGCTGAACAGTCATGACTGGCGTGCAGCCACCCGGTTCCGGCTACTTGGTGCGCAGCATGAGGGCTTGGCGCGTGTTGTCCCCGTAGACGCCGGTCGCGTCCCCCCGGATGCCGTAGCGTTCCTGGAATCGGGCCACAGCCTGCCTTACCTTTGCGTCGAAGCGGCCGTTGATGGCACCGCCGTCGTAGACGTGCGGGATCTGGAGCAGACGTACCTGCAACTCGTACACCCCATGGCCGCTGTCGCCCTGGCGCAGTGTCCCGGTGCCCGGGATCTCGGGCAGTGAGGTGTCACCGGGAAGCGGCCGGTCCGGTTGCTCCGTAGGCACGGACGGGACCGCAGGTTCGAGGGTGCCGGGCAGCGGCTGGTCCGGTTGCCCCACGGACGTGGGTGGCACCGGAGGTGCCGAGTGCGCGTTGCCGAGGAGCGAGGAAGCAAGGATCCATCCGCTCACGGCGCCCATGCCGAAGGCTCCGGCGACACGGGTGTGTCGCCGGTCGGTGATCCGCCGATGGCCCCGGCCACCCTGCTCCGCAGGCGGGCGATCGGCGTCCCGCCCCGGGGGCGCCTGGGCGGGCTGGGCGACTAGCCGGGTCGTGGGCGGAGCCGGGCGTTGCGGCGCGGCCGAGCGGCGGGCGTCCGCAGGTGAATCGGTCCTGCGCCGCACGGGCTTGGGAGGAGTCATGGGCGGCGAGGCTGTCGGCGGCTCGGCGTGCCTCGGCCCCCCGCGCCTTGGGGTCGGCGGCTCTCCCACCTCCGGTGGCGGAACCGCCTCCCGTCGCATACCGCGTGACCACAGGGTCTCGACCACGGTGTTCTTGGGGGCGTGACGCGCGCGCCCGGGCTGCGCCGGATCCCCGACGGCCGGTAAAAGGCCTTGTGGCGGGACCGGAACCAGTTCGAGCCCACCGTCCCCCATGCCCTCTGTCCGTCGGTACGGAGCCGGCCCCGAGGGCGGCGACGGGGTGGGACGAGTGGCGTCGTCACCTCCGGCCGCTTTGCTGCGGTGATCGAAGGACGGCGGGTGTGCGGTACTCCGGTAATCCTCCTCCGCGTAGAGCTCGGCGCGTGCGGCGTCCAGGGCGTCCAGAACCGCCTGAAAGGATTCCTGGATTTCTTGCGCGGCGTCACGGCCCGACGCGCCGGTCGTCGGACTCTCGGTGCCATTGAATTCCATCGACAGTCCTCCTCGACCAACCTCCGTGGAATCCATGCGATCAGCCGAGTGATCTGCTGAACTGCTCGGTGACTGCGGGAGCGTTGGGTCGTTGATGCAGGTCAGGGAGCCACGCCGCGAAGGTGGGCTCGTGGATTGCTGTAAAGCGGTACGCAGTTCGCGCGGCGTTGTCTCAATCCGGTGCCACCTGGCAGGCCCGGAACAACGGATGTCCTCGCCTCAGATCGCCGGCCCTGGTGGAGGTCGGCGCGTCGTTCGTAGCGGATGCGGAGCCGTTTGAACTGGTGCAGCCAGGTGAAGGTGCGCTCGACTACCCAACGGATCTTGCCCAGTCCGCAGCCGTGGGCAACGCCGCGTCGGGCGCTCACCGGTTTGATGCCGCGCTCCCACAGCAGGCGGCGATACTTGTCGAAGGGGCGGCGCGGCGCAACTCGCTCAGCATGGCGGCGTGCAGACGCGGCCGGCTCCGGCAGCGGTCCAGTCCCGCAACCGGCGCCAGGCCGTCACCCCGGAGCAGGACCCGGAGCTCAGCTCATTCGGAAACGATCAGTAAGTCCGCGATCTTGGGTGCATGACAAGCTCAGTACGTCCGCGTGAGGATCTCCAGTGCCTCGGATGCACTCGGCTGCCGTGGAGCGTGGATGCCGCCCGAGTCCGGGAGCAGCATGTTGTGGGACCGTCTGGCAGGCCGCGAGCTGGAATACGACGCCCGCAACGGCGCGGTGGTGCGCGCGGGAGCCGGACTGGGCATTCCCACCCCGTACAACGAGACCGTCACCGCGCTACTGGAAGCCGTGAGCACATCGCGGAACCCTTCCCCGAGGCCCCCTGCCCTGCCGCTCCCCCAGGGCGACGGGAAGTGAGACCAGACCGACCAGAAGCGTGTCGGCCCCGCATTACCGTCTTCGTAGCTCTGCAACAGGGCTACCGGCCTTCGCAGTTGGCATGACTGCCTCGCTGTCGAGAGCATGGCCTGGGAGTGGTGTCACCAGCTCCGAAGGCACTGACGGACCGCTGACCAGGGGCATGACCACCGGCCTTTTCCCAGGTCGGAAGGCTCTTCGTGGATGCCATCGGAATCTCGGCGCATTCCAAGTTGCATCCGGTTGGCGACGCGGGATTCCGATCCGGCCCATGGGTTCTGGTGCACGCGCAGTTCGCTGTGCTGCTCAGGGCAGGGTCAGAATGCGGGGGCCTTCCTCGGTGATGGCGACGGTGTGCTCGATGTGGGCTGCTCGGCTGCCGTCGATGGTGAATAGAGTCCAGCCGTCGGTGCCGGTGCGGTAGTCGTCGCGTCCGCCGGCCATGAGCATCGGTTCGATCGCGAGGGTCAGGCCGTGGCGGAGGGGGAAGCCGCGACGGGGGCGTCCCCGGTTGGGGACGTGGGGGTCTTCGTGCATGCGGCGGCCGATGCCGTGCCCGCCGAAGTCGGAGGGCATGCCGCAGCGTTCCGATCGGGCGACGGCGCCGACGGCATGGGAGATGTCGCCGATGCGGTTGCCGGGGGTGGCCGCGGCGATGCCGGCATCGAGAGCGCGCTGAGTGGCGTTGATCAGGTCCACGTCGGCGGGCCTGGGGGTGCCGACGATGAAGCTGATGGCGGCGTCGCCGGTCCAGCCGTCGAGCTCCGCGCCGCAGTCGATGCTGACCAGGTCGCCGTCGCGCAGGCGGTAGCCGGTCGGGATGCCGTGGACCAGGGCGTCGTTGACCGAGGTGCAGATCACCGCGGGAAAGGGGGTGGGGGCGAAGGAGGGCCGGTAGCCGAGGAAGGGTGAGCGGGCCCCGGCCTTGCTGAGGACGGTGCGGGCCGCTTCGTCCAGCTCCTGCAGGGACACCCCGACGCCTGCCGCTTCCCGGACAGCGGCCAGGGCCTGGGCCACGACGCGCCCGGCTTCCCTCATCGCGTCCAGCGCTGCGTCGGTCTTGATTTCCACCATGTCCTGCGACTCCCTGTCCCACACACGCCATCCAATTCTTATACCGGTATTAGTATCACGGGCATGGTGAGAACTCCTTTGACTCCACGCGAACGGCAGCGCGGAGAGCGGTTCGGCGCACTGCTGCGTAGTGCGCGCGGCGACCGCAGCATGGTGGAGGTCGCCGCAGCGGCGGGGGTGTCGGCGGAAACGCTGCGCAAGATCGAGACCGGTCGGGCGCCGACTCCGGCGTTCTTCACCGTGGCGGCATTGGCCACAGCGCTGGACGTGTCCTTGGACGAATTGGCTGCTGCCTGTGTGCGGGACAGCGATTGCAGTGAGCAGGCACTTTCGGCATGAACCTCGACGGCGGGTTCGGTTCTCGCGGGGATCGGTACTTTCGGGGATCGGTTCTTTCGTGGATGTGCCGAGGTTTGTCCGGGACGGGCCGGGGCGGTCCCCAGCTCCGGTTTCAGAAGCTGTCCTGCCGAGTCCGCGTAGCGGATGGCAGTCTTCTCGTCGATACCGAAGACGAGCACGAGGTGGAGCGGGTCGGCGCCGCGGGTGAGGGCCTCTTCGAGCCGGCGGTCAACGCGGAGCCGTTCGAGGGGCGGTGAGATTGCGGGCGGCCCGGGTGGTCCAGAGCCTGCCGGCCGGGCACCGTCTGGCTGTGGTCCTCCGCAACCGGCGCCGCCGACGCCGACGTCGACTTCGTCTGGTCTTGCCGTCTTCGTCTGATCTTGCCGTCTTCGTCGCTTCGACCTGGAGCACCGTTCCGCCTGTTCAAGCAGAGCCCGGGCTGGACCCGGCCGCGGCTGCCCGAACCGGAGGCGGCCGACCGCTGGCCCTGGCTCGTCATCGCCGCGCACACCCAGTTCCGCCCCGCATTGCCGCTGGCGGCCGCCCGACGCAAGCCCTGGGAGAAGCCGATCCGGGCAGGTGCGCTGACCCCGAGCCGGGTCCGCCGCGGGTTGACGAACATCCGCGCAGCGATGGACCGGCTGCCGACCGGCACCCCGCTGCGGTCGGACGGCGCCCTGGCATTCGTGTCGCTCGCCGCCGAGGCCGTTCGGCTGCCGGTGGTCGAGCCCCGGCGTGTGAGGGCTACTGATTGGTATCTTCGGCCAGGGTGTGCGCGACCAGTGCATTGGCGTGGCCGTGTCCCAGGCCGTGTTCGGCCTTGAGCCAGGCGACGAGTTCCATGTGCTTGGTCAGCGACGACGTACGGATAAGGTCCTTCCACTCCGCTATCGGGCGTCCGTACTTCTTCTCGATCGAGGGGAAGTAGCTGGCGGGGCCCTTCACCGGTGCGGTCATGGGGCGCTGTCTCCTGTCGGTTCGGTGCGTTGTGGTCTTGGTGAGTGGCTGTGCACAAGCGGGCTCGCCCAGCAATTACGCCACAGACGAACTCCGATGACCGGTCCCGGCCCAGACGCCGAGCACTTTCGGCCACGCAGGCGTCGTGCGCGGAACGCGGTGAAGCGCCGGTCTCCGCCATCACACCACTACGGCCTTCCGGGGCCGCAGCAGGTGGGCGCCGGCTGGTGGCAAGGTTGTCTGGTGATGACCCGCATCGAATTGCTGAGCGCTCTGTCGGGGCTGCGCCAGGCACAGATAGGCAGCCGCAGAGCCCCGCACAAACCACTTCTGATGCTGTGGCTGTTGGGGAGGCTGGCGGCATCGGGCAACACCGCGGTCACCTACAGCGAGGCCGAGGAGCCCGTCAGCCGACTGATCAATGACTTCGGGCCCGCAGTCACGAGCCGCTCGCGCGCCCGTGAACGAGCGGCCATGCCGTTCGTTCACCTGGAACGTGCGCTGTGGCAGGTATTCGACCAGGAAGGAAACCCGATCCCGCCGGGTGCTCCCGAGCGCGGCAGCTGGTTGCGGGCGCGAGGAGCCCGGGCGCCTTCTACGTTGCCGTGCTCCCGCAGTTCATCCCCACCGGCGCCTCGCACGTTGCTCTGGGCGTGCTCCTGGCCGGTGTCCACATCCTCCTGGCCGTCGTCTGGTCCTGCGCGCTGATCGCATTCGCGCGCGTGCTCCGAGACCGTCTGCAACGGCCTTCGGCCCGCCGCTACCTCGACCGCATCACCGGCACGGTCATCGCCGCCTTCGGCATCCGGCTCGCGCTCGGGCAGTGAGGTAGCTGTCGACGCACCGCAGGACCACCGAAGGTCGCCACACGGGCAACCCCGCATCACCCGAAGCGAAAGGACATCTGCATGCGTTCGCTCCCCACCAGCACCGAGGCAGTGGTCTTCGACTGCGACGGCTTGCTCGTCGACACCGAAGCATGCTGGACTTGCGGAAACGGCCATCTTCGCGGCGCACGGCCATCCCTTCGGTCCCGAACAGAAGGCCCTCGTCATCGGACGAACCGTGGAGGCCGCCGGAGAAGCCATGGCCCAATACCTCGGATGCCCCGGCGCCGGAGCCGAACTCGCCGCCGAGCTCCTCGAAGGAGTCCGCAAGGAGCTTTCCCAAGGCGCCACAGCGCTCCCCGGGGCGGCGGAACTGGTGCGCGCCTGCCGCGCAGCCGTGCCCATCGCCGTAGCCAGCAACAGCCCCCGGGAACTGCTGGACGCGGCACTGTGGTCGGCCGGCCTCGCCGACTGCTTCACCCACTCGTTCGCCGCTGACGAGGTACGTTCCCCCAAACCCGCACCAGAGCTCTACCTCACGGCTTGCGAGACACTCGGTGTGGCCCCGAAGGGTTCCGTCGCCTTCGAGGACTCGGCCACAGGCATCGCCTCGGCCCGTGCTGCCGGGCTCTACGTCGCGGTCGTACCGTCCCTTCCAGGAGTCGACCTCGACCACGACTGGCTGGGCACCAGCCTTGCCGAGCGGGAATTGCAGGAGTGGGCCAGGGAACTGGGGCATGGCACTGCCTGCAGCAGAGCGCAGCGTTGATCTCCTAGTCATGCTGCGCGGGCCCGAGGGCGGGCGGCATCTGGTCGTCCCCGGACGGGCCGACATCACCGGTCTTCCAGTTGGGGTCGTATGCGCAGGGCACGGCGGCGCCGCCGGTGAAGTACTCCCGGTCCGGGTACCAGGTGAAGGACATCCGCTCGGCCCCGTCGTCCTTCTCGACGTACAGGTCCCAGTCCTTGTTCCTTCCGCCCTCACGGTAGGAGGAGACCTTCCAGCCGGTGTCCTTCAGGTGCCGGTGCAGTCGGCGGAGGCCGGGGACGGCCTGGCTCGCGGGGACGTGATCCAGCGCCCAGCTGTGGTTCATCCGGTAGGCGCCGTCGACGGTCTTGTCCTCAAGCCCCAGAAGGCCCCCGTCGTAGCAGAATTCGGAGCTGAACGTGTTCTCCGTACTGACGCCGATCTTCTCGACTCCTGGCTGTGCAACACGCTTGAACCCCATGACGTCGTACGAGTCCTGTGAAAGCTGGAAGGCGCGGCTCGCCATGTCCTCGGGCGCGACGCGGGGAATGTCAGTCGATCCCCATGAGCCCGATGCGAGCTGGACGACCAGAACGAGTACGACGACGAGCGCGGCGCAGCCGCATCCGAGGCCCCGGAGGACGGCACGAGGGGATTCCGACTTGGTCGGGGCGGTCGTGGTGCTGGTCTGTGTGGTCTTCTCGGGCATACGGGGACGGTATGCGGGCGGAGCGGCGCGGCGGATGGGCGCGGCTACCCGGCAAGGAGTGGGTACGCGTACTCAGCCGGTGTGGGGCGAGATACCGCGGCGAGCAGCAGCCGGACGCCCAGCTCGGGGCTGGCACTGGGGGTGGCGGCTCCCCATACACCCGTTGCGGGGCGGGACCGACCACCACCGCACGGACTACGGGGCTTGCACGGGGCCGGACCGGTCCCAGCCGGGGATCATCTCCTCCCGGTGGACTTCCTCGGCGTGGACCTGCTCGCCGCAGGTCTCGCAGACCGTGTGGGTGACCAGTTCGTGATCCCGGTGAAGGAGCCGAACGGGCGGCGAGGTGACGGCCCAGCGGTCGCCCCAGCCGATGAGCTCGCGGGTGATGCCCGCCAGGTCGCGTCCCGCCTCCGTCAGGTAGTAGCCGCTGTGGCGTGCGTCGTCCGGCAGCGGGCGCCGTTCGAGGACACCGCTCTCCACCAGCGCCTTCAGACGCGCCGCCAGGCGATCCGTGGGGGCGCCGGTGTTCCTGGCGATCTGCCGGAACCGGTGGTTGCCGAGCATGACCTCGCGGATCGCCGGCAGGGCCCATCGGTCACCGACCACCTGCAGGGCGGCGGCAAGCGAGCAGGGACGTCCGGACATGCCCTGGGGATCGATACGCTTGGTCACAACCCCAGTATCACACCAGCATGGTTTGATTTCCAAACCATGACGTGCTTGGCTTGCGCCATGCCCATGATGCTTCGACTTTCAAAGCACCCTCGAACGCCCACCGCAGTCGTCCTGGTGGCGGTCTTCATGACCAATCTGGATCTGTGGATCGTCAACGTCGCGCTTCCGGCCATGGGAGCGACCTTCTCGGGGGGCGGCAGGGGCACGACCCTCGGTTCGCTGTCCTGGGTCCTCAACGCCTACGCGATCACCCTCGCCGCGCTGCTGGTGGTGGCCGGGCGCGCCGGTGACCGCATGGGCCAGCGGCCGGTCTTCCTCACCGGGATCACCGTCTTCACCCTCGCGTCGGTGGGCTGTGCCCTGGCCCCGAACCTGGGGACCCTCGTCGTGGCCCGGGTGGTGCAGGCCGTCGGGGCATCCGCCCAGATCCCGACGTCCCTGGCCCTGCTGCTGGCGGCGGTGCCGGCGGAGCGCCGCACTCACGCCACCCGGAGCTGGGCCGCAGTCGGCGGACTCGCCGCGGCTGCCGGGCCCGTCGCCGGCGGCCTCCTGGTCGAGGTCGACTGGCGGTGGGTCTTCGCCGTCAATGTGCCCATCGGCATCGCGGCGCTCATCGCAGGCCGATCCGTCCTGCCGAGGCCGGCCGCCCGGGAGGTCGGACCCCTGCCCGACCTCCTCGGCGCCCTGCTGGTCATCTCCTCGGTCGCGGCGCTGTCCGGGGCGCTGGTTCAGGCACCCGACTGGGGCTGGACGAGCGGCAGCACCGTACTGCTCCTGGCCGTTGCCGTGATCAGCGGCGCCGCGTTCGTCCTCAGGTCCCTGCGGCACGCCCGCCCGCTGTTCGAGCTGCACCTGCTGCGGCTGCCGCGCTTCGGAGCGGCGAACGCGGGATCCCTCGTGTTCGGCGTCGCCTTCGCGATCATGCTGCTGTCGAACGTGCTGTGGTGCCAGGAGGTCTGGCACTGGAGCGCGCTGCGCACCGGTGTCGCCCTGGTTCCCGGTCCCGCCCTCGTGCCGGTCGTCACCCTACTGACCGCCCGCGCCGCGCACCGCTTCGGGCACGGTCCGCTGATCGCCGCGGGCGGGCTGCTGTTCACGGGTGGCATGGTCTGGCGCGCGTGCTTCGCGTCCGTCACCCCGGACTATCTGCGTGATCTGCTGCCCAGCCAGGTGATGACCGGTGCGGGTGTCGGTCTGGCCCTGGGGACTCTGGTGGCCGCCGGTGTGCACGCCCTGCCGGGGCACCGTGCGGCGACCGGGTCGGCGCTCGTCAACTCCGTCCGCCAGATCTCGGCCACGGTCGGCGTCGCCGTCCTGATCGCGGTGGTCGGCTCCCACGTCGATGCCGCCTCACGTCACGACTTCCGGATCGCCTGGTGCGCAGCCGCCGTACTGAGTCTGTCGACGTCAGCGATCGGTGTGCACCTCAGCCGTGGCGGCGGCTCGGGCAAGACCGCGTCCGCCATGTCGAAGGAGCCCCAGGCGGATGCGCAGGCTGTGGCGGACGCGTCCTGACCGACCGCTTACGGTGGACGGGGCACGGAATCACAGCGCCCACCACTGAGTGACCCAATGTCATGTCGACGATAGGGCTCGGGGGTTGGGCTCCCCCTTTCACGACTCCAAGTGCTCGAGGCCTGATCAAACAAGCGAGGAGTACCCCCGGACCTGGAACGAAGGGACTTGCCGGGGGGCCTGTGCATCCTCGGGAGTTCTGCACTCCTCAGGTGAAAGGCGTATGCGGTGGCATTCGCGCGTACGCGCCGTGGGCGGTGGCTCGGGCCGAACCAGAGGATTGACACAATCATGGTCGAAGTCATCGACGCTGTGCGGTTTGAATGGGCCGCCGTTGCCGAGTGGGGGGTGGTGTTCGCACTGGTCGGGCTGAGCCTGATATGGGCCGCCAACGACTACGCCGCCGCCGTGGGCCGTGGCCGCGCAGAGCAACAGGCGTCGCAGCTGGCCAACTCCCCCACAGCCGTGCTGTACAGCGAGCGCAGACTCGGCATCGGGGCACCTGGTGTTCGTGAGGTCCGTTGCCGCGACACGAAGTCTGCCTACCCTTTCCGCTACGAAGGTCTCACGCTTCTCATGGAGTCGGCAAACCAGTACGTGTTGCTCCCGCAGGAGTGGACCACGTCCACCGGAGTCGCGATTGTCCTGCCGCGCACTGACTCCGTGCGAATCGAGTTCGTCCCGTTCTCAGCGCGCGCCACGCTCGGCCGGGTTACCTGTTGAAGCCCTGGATCTTGATTGACCTCGCTTTCGCGAGGTGGGTTGTCCGAAGGTTGATCAAAACGTCAAGCCAAGGCCAAGGCCAAGTTCCGGACAAAGCGCAGGCCGGCTGACCGGGCGCCACACGGGAGGGGCCGCCCCACAACCAGCCCAGCCAAGAGTCGGAATGGCCGGTCAAGGGTAGACCGAAGGTCATTGCCGCAGCCGACGCCGAAGGCGCCCTTGACGGGACGTTCCGGCTCTCATCACGACCAAGCGGGCGGCCCGGCAGCGCCCGAGTGACGGATCGGTGAGCACGACCAGGGGCATCGATCTCGACCCGGCACCCGGCGTCCTACGCCAGTCACCCTTGCGAACGCACAGGGAACCCGCAAGCATGTTCAGGGCTCTGTGAGGCAAAGGGAGAAGGCGCCGCGCGGCCTTCCACGCTGGGGACGACGAGTTGGATCCTCACCATGGACTTCCCCTGCGGCCTGAACCAGGGCAGTTGCCCACCCCCCTCATCCTCACGGAGGCAACAACCATGAGATCCGACAGATCGGCTGGTGCAGGTCGGAGACTTCGCGTGCGGGCCTTGACGGTCGCGACGACCCTGACCCTCCTCAACCTCGCCTCGGCGGCTCCCTCTTCGGCGGCGCCGGCCGCCGGCATCGGCGCCGGCTCCGCTGCACCGGCTGCGCCGACCGGTGCCCGGCTCGCCGCATCGTGGAAAGGCCCGCTGAGCACCCGCGGACGCTACATCGTCGATGCCTCCGGCAACCGCTTCAAGCTGAAGGCGGGCAACTGGGCCGGAGCGCAGGGCACATGGGAAGGCAGCGGCGACGTCAACGATCCGGCGACGCATCAGGCCCACCAGATGTCCCACAACATCCCGCTGGGCCTGGACCGGACGCCCATCAGCACGATCCTCGCCGACTTCCACCGCCTGGGGCTGAACAGTATCCGGCTGCCCTACGCCAATGCGCTGATCCACGACACGACCCCGGTGCCGGACGCCGCCGTCGCCGCCAACCCGCAACTGAAGGGCAAGACCCCCCTGCAGGTCTACGACGCGGTCGTAGAGGCACTGACCGCCGACGGCTTCGCGGTCATACTGAACAACCACACCACCAGCTACCGGTTCTGCTGCAGCCTGGACGGCAACGAGCGGTGGAACAGCGGCCAGTCCACCCAGCAGTGGGTGAACGACTGGCTGTTCATGGTGAACCGCTACAAAGCGAACAAGCGAGTGGTCGGCGCGGACCTGCGCAACGAGGTCCGCCGTGACACCTGGGACAACCCCAACTGGGGCTGGGGCAACGACAAGGACTTGTACGCGGCCTTCGAGGAAGCCGGCAACAAGATCCTCCAGGCCGACCCCGACATGCTGATCATCATGGAGGGAATCAACTGGCAGGGCGTCCCCTCGGCCCTCTTCAGTCACGGCAGGCCGATGCTCACCCCGGTCGCCAACCTCTCCCCCACTCTCATCACTTCAGGGAAACTCGTCTACTCCGCCCACTTCTACGGTTACACCGGGCCGGCCCACACCGGCGCGGACGGCTACTGGGGCAACACCAGCGATCCGCGCTACCACGACTTCACCTCCGAACAGCTGGCCCAGGTCGTCAACGACGAAGCCCTGTTCATCACGCGGTCCGGTCAGCACTTCACCGCCCCGGTCTGGATCAGCGAGTTCGGGGTCGCCGGCCGCGGCTCGACCGATGGCAAGGAACAGGTCTGGTTCGACCGTTTCACCGACATCCTGGTCAAGAACGACAACGACTTCGCCATCTGGCCGCTGATCGGCTGGACCGATGCCAAGGGCAAGCCGCAGGACAACTGGGCCCTGATCTCGTATGACGCCACCGGCAAGCGGCTGAGCGTCGACGACCCCGGCGACTGGCGCGCAGCCGACTGGAAGAAGCTGATCGAAGCACCCGGCCGCACCGGCACGGTTCCCCAGGTCAGCCACTGGAACATGCTCGATCTCGACTTCGGCGACCAGAACGTCTCCACCCGCATGCTCGCCCTGCCTGGCTGGAGCCCCGGCAACCGCAAAGGCAACTGCCCCGACACCCAGCGGCTGGTCGGTCTCGGCCGCAGCGACAGCCGAGGTCTGTGCACGGACGCCAACCAACCCCCGAAATCCACCGGTGACTGGGTGACCGTCACCGACGAACGCTATGTCACCCACGGCGACTGGGCCTCCGGCTACAACAAGCTCCAGTGCCCCGACAACACCTTCGCCGTCGGCTACAGCGTCAACGGCAACTCCATGTCCGCCCTGCTGTGCGCACCTTCCTTCAAACCGCTGCCCACCTCCGGCCGCAACGTGTGGTTCGACCACGGCGACAACCGCCCCGCCACCGGCGGATCGACGGACAGCGACTGGGCACCGGGCTACTACAAGGGCCAGTGCGCGGACGACGAGTACGTCGCCGGCGTCGCCTACACCTGGAAATGGCTGCACTACGGAGTCCCCGACGCCCTCCTGTGCCGTCCACTGAACTGATCCCGCAAGAACGGGTGCGGAGGTCAGGCTGCCTGGGATGCCCTGGCCGGCTCCCGCCTCTCCAGGCGAGCCGGCTGGGGCATCGCGCCATCGGCCATCAACGTATTCCGGTACTCAGTGTTCGGCTTCCACACCCTTGCCGGACACGAAGTCCAGGCGATCGACCTCCGTGGCTGCGAGGTACTTGTCCCGCTCGGCGAGGAAAGTGCGCACGTAGTCCTTCGACTCGTGTTCCTCGAAAGCGCTGTTGTCCCTGTAGAGCTCGTAGAAGACGCGCTGCAACGGGTGGCCGGCGACACGGTGCACGGCGTAGATGACCGTTCCGGGTTCGTTTGCACGGATCTGCTCGCCGGTTCGCGCCACCAGGTCGTCGAAGGCAGCCGCCGCCGCTTCGTCCTTGCACGTGAAGCGTACGAACAGTCCGAACATGGGGGTCCTTCCTCCATCAGCTTCCAGGGCGGCACAAGACCATCCAACGAGGCGGAGCATACGTGCACGTGGCGGGGCCCGGGAGTCGCATTCGGCTCGGGCCCCTGGGCCGGATGCGAGGCCGGTCCGAGCAGCACCACCAGGTCCCCGCCGACGTACTGCTGCAGCACCGGCCACGACACCACCGGCGATCCGCCCAAGGCCTGCGCGTGCGCGGCCGACAGCAGGCGGCGCAGCCTCGCCCGCCCCTTCGCGGACGTCGGCGTCGGCCCGCGGCGTCACTCGGCGGGCAGGGCGAGCGCCAGCTTGCCCGTGACGCTGCCGTCGAGAAGGTGTCGGACGGCTGCGGCAGTCTCGGAGAGCGGGTAGACGCGATCGATGACGGGGCTGAGCGCGCCCGCGTCGATGAGACCGGTCAGGTCGTGCAGTCCATCGGCGTGCTCCGAAGAAATGAAGGTGCCCAGATACTGGCGGGTGAACGGAGACAGCATCTGTGCGCGGAGCTGCCGGTCCGTGCCGCCGAGCCAGGGCCCGTTCGTCTCGCCACCGGTGATGACCAGCCTGCCGCGGGGTGTGAGGGCGCGGCGCAGATCCCGCAGACCGCGGTTGCCCGCGATGTCGATGACGGCGTCGTAGCGTCGCGGGCCGGTGAGGAAGTCCTCGCGGGTGTAGTCGATCACTTGGTCGGCGCCCAGCGCCTGTACGGCGTCGAGCTTGGAGTGCTCGCGACGGCCGTGACCCGGGCACCGAAGGCATGGGCGAGTTGGACGGCGAAGGTGCCCACGCCACCGGCCGCTCCCGTGATCAGAACCTGCTGGCCCTCCTGGACCTGACCCTTGTCGCGGACCGCCTGGAGTGCGGTGAGCGCGCTGACGGGTACCGTCGCCGCCTCCTCGAAGGTGAGTCCGGTCGGCTTGGGAGCGATCCTGTCGGGACGGGCGGCGGCGTATTCGGCGAACGCGGCGACTGCTGTGCCGTAGACCGCGTCGCCGGGCGCGAACCCGGTCACGTCGGACCCGACCGCCTCGATGACGCCGGCGATGTTGCGGCCGGGGTTGGGGAGCCTCGGCCTGCGCAGCCCGCTCACGGGCCGGACCGCGTACGGCATGCCGGCCATCATGTGCCAGGTGCCCCGGTCCACGCTGGAGGCTCGCACCCGCACCAGCACCTCACCGGGCCCGATGCTGGGCCGGGCCAGCCGCGCCACGTGCAGCACGGCTTCCGGCTCGGCGCCGTAGCGCTGCTGCACGACGGCCACCATCGTCCTGGTCCCGCCGGCGGTTGCGGTCGGCTCGCTCATGTTCCGCATCGTCACTGCTCCCGGTTCCGTCTCCGCGTACTTACGCCGTACCTCACCGAGATCGCGACCGCCCACGTCATGCGTCCCGGGTACGCCTACGGCGACGAGTTCGCATTCGGACTGGACCTCATCCTCGACGGTCTCCAGCAAGCGGCGGACTGATGAGCCAGCGGTGTGCCCGCCGCACAAATCGGTGCGCTGTCTTTTTGAGGAACTGGAAAGCGGCAACCCGTAAACGGGCCCCGAGCCCCGAACGCGGCCCGGGCAGCCATATGAGGACACAGCACACCAGTGCCAGTGAACGCGCCTCACCTGGTTGCGCTTGTCCGGGCAAGTGGACGCTTCGAGCGGGGCCAACCCGTCGAACGCCCCACCACCATGGCAGCATGATCGGCTTCAGCCAAGCCCTCAGGGAGGCATCCGCCATGTCCGGTCTCGACAGCCAGGTTTCCTACTGGGATGCCGCCGCTGCCACGAAGACGTTCACCCACCCACTGCATCTGCCCTGGCTCGACGGAATCGGCAGGCAGGCCGCGATCCTCGACTACGGATGCGGCTACGGCCGCATCATGGAGGAGCTCGAACGGCACGGCTTCGACAACCTCACGGGGGCCGACGTCTCGTCAGGAATGATCGAACGGGCACGCCACCTGCACCCCACCATGCGCTTTGCAGCCCTGGATGCACCACCGCTCTCGCCCTACCTGGACGCCGGATTCGATGCGGTCCTGCTCTTCGCCGTGCTGACCTGCGTCCCCGGCGATGAAGCCCAGCACCGGTTGATCGCCGAGCTGAACCGCGTCCTCAAGCCCGGCGGGGTGCTCTACATCAGCGACCTTCTGCTGCAGGACGACGAACGCAACCGCAGCCGATACAACCGCTATGCCGATCTCTACGGCAGCTACGGCGTGTTCGAAACCGGCGACGGTGCGGTCTGCCGCCATCACTCCCGCGAGTGGCTCTCCACCCTGCTCGCCGGGTTCGAAACCGTCGACACCCGGATCGTCACGGTGGCCACCATGAACGGGCATGAGTCAAGGGGGATCCAGATCCTCGCCCGCAAGCCCACGCAGACATGAGCACAGCTCGCGCGCGCCTCTTCACCAGGCCGTCCACTGACAACAAGCCCGCTCCATGGTGGGCCGGTGGAGCGTGTCTGAAAGATCGTGTAAGTCCGTGATGTGACAGGCCGACGGGGGCAGACCTGTGCCGGTCTGCCCCCATGGGTTCATCGTGGTCGTTCAGCTGGGGTGCTGGGTGGATGCGGGCAGGGGTTGGCCGAGGCGGTGGACGGTGGTGATGGTGGTCGTGTTGGTGCGGTTTCCCTTGTTGTCGATGCCGAAGCGGCCGCTTGCGCCGGGTACGGCACCGTTGCGCAGTGCGTAGAGTTCGTTTCTGACGGCGTAGCGGTTGGGCAGGCTGGGTGGGCCGTCGCCGTTGGCGGCGGCGTTGTGAAGGGCGGTTGCGGCGGTCAGGACGGCGTCGTGGGCGACGATGGCCCAGTAGCTGCTGGTGAGGTGTTCCCCGGGGAATTGCTGTCCGTGGTGCGGGGAGGTGAAGGCCTTGGCGAAAGTGTCGTAGAGGCCGCGGTCGGGGTTGTCGGAGCCGCGGAACTGGGCCGCGCTGGGGAAGGACGCGTACAGGACGGTGATGGGGGCGTCACCGTCGTGGAGGGAGACGGTCTTGGGGTCGAGGGCGGCTGCGTCGGATCCGGTGATGACGGTGATGGGCTGGCTGTGGCAGCTTCTCCTGGCCAGCGCGTCGAGGAAGTCCGGCAGGTACTTGACGCGGGCGGCGTAGTAGACGGTGTCGATGGTCTTGCCGGTGTTGCAGAGGTTCTGGCTGATGGTGGGCAGGATGGCGCCGGGCCCGCCGCGGGGGTCGAAGGTGAAGTCGGAGGTGTCGTCGAGATGCTTCTTGAGGCCTTCGACAGTGCGGAAACCGCGGTTGAGGGATTCGGTGTAGAGGTCCCTGGTTCCGTTGGGCGTCACTGATGTGCTGACCAGGGCCGCGGTGCGCCGGGTGGGTCCGAGCTCCTTGCTGATCGCGGTGAGCTGGTCTGTGTTGGTGAGGGCGACGCGGGCCAGTCCGTTGATCGGTCCCTTGCCGTCGACCGCGCCGGTGGCGTCGAAACCGTCCGCGGTGATCAAGTCTCCGATCATGGGCAGATCGGCCTTGCTCAGTGCCCGGGAGGCGTCGACGGTTTCCTGCTGGCTAAGTCCCATGCCGGTCACCGCCACCAGGCGGTCTGCATCCCTGCGGGCCGCGAGCTGGTCGACGGCCTGCGCCCACTGCTTTTCGCTGCTGCCCATGTTGGCCACGACCAGCCGGATCCTGGGCCGGCTGTTCTTGCTGTTCTCCTCCTCGATGGCGGTGTAGGCGCCCTCGAGCTCGGCGACGTACTGGCCGACCGTCAGATTGTTCGCGTCCTTCGATGTCAGCGGTGTCAGGAACGCGATCGTCACGTAGTCACCGCTCTTGGCCACGTTCCTGTTCTCCGCGCCGATGGCGGTCATGACCGGCTTCAGATCGCTGCCGAAGACGGCCGAACCGTCGCTGCCGTCGGTGACGCCCGTGCATTCCCCGCCGGCTCCGGTGACCAGACTCGGATTCAGGGTGCCGCAGTGCTTCTTCTTGAACCGCTCCAGGTCCTGCACCTGCTTCTCGTGCGCCTGCCGGTCGTCCAACCGCTGCCACTGCCATGCCCCGACGCCGACCGCGAGGGCGACCACGGTGCAGGCGACAACCACGCCTGCCCGCAGCCTCCTGCGGCCGCCAAGAAGGAGCGCCCATCGCGTGCCGTGCCCACCCGGTGGCGCGGTTGGGCCGTTCCCGACCGGAACCGCATTTTCCGGCGTGCCCGCCTCTGCAGCTCCGGCCGGAACCGCGTCTGGGGAGGTGCCGACCGGGTCCTGCGGCGTGCCGGCCGGTGAGGGTGCCCCTCCCTCCCGATCCAACGCTTCCCAGCACGTCAACCACGGTTCCCGTTCCGTGTCGCTCAGACCGCAGGCGCGCAGAAACCTGACCACGAAGTCTCTGTTGGGCAGCGCGTCCATCCTCAGCACGTTGGAGACCGTGGCGGACGCCAGCTTCCTGGAGCCGTCATCACTGGCCTTCTCCAACTCCTTGAGCGTGATGCCCCGGCTTTCACGCAACTGCCCCAGGGCGATGCGGAACTCCTTCTGGTTGCGAATGCGCCGCGGGCCCGGCCACGTCACGTGGCCGCCCTCCGTGACCCGCCCGTCTTCCGGCTGCGTCATCACACGCCTCCAGGAGAGCCGGCGGCCGGGCGCTGCCCGCCCAGACAGGAGACGATCTGCACGGCCGCGGCTCCTGCTGCCATGACCAGCCCGAGGGCGTCGCTGACGGAGTGCCCGCTGCACACAAGGACGATCACCACCAGCAGGATCACCGTGAAGACGGTGATCCGGTGCCCGGGTGTGAGACTCGCCCCGCAAAGAAAGTCTGCTGACGTCGCCTGGTGGCGCCGCCATCGCGAAACGGCTAGTGACACAGTTCTTTCCCCCTCCTGGGCGCGGCGAAGATCGCCGACGAACACGGCTCCGCATCCGGTTACCGGCCGCGATGCGGACAGCACCCAGTTTTGCCTGCGTCTGGACCGAGACTGCAACCCCATCGGCACGACTGGAAGCAACCCGAACATTCACCGTCATCCAAAGAACCGCCGCTCGCGTTTTCCGCTCGATTCGCGGTCCTTTCCAGCGTCCCGACGGCTCCCCCGCCGGACCTCCGAATGCCTCGAGCTCCAACCCGAAGCCAACCGCAGGACGGGCCTCTGCAACACCCTCAGACCTGCCCGGTGAGCCCGTCGCCCCGCCCTGACCTGCCTATTCGCCATTCGGAACGCTTCCGAACCTGGAAGATCTTGCGCAGCGGCCGGCAGGATGGTGAGCTGAACAAGCGGAACCCCCGCCACCGGAAATCGTCGTTCCCCTCCTTCCTGGGCGCGGCAGTGCATGAGCGGGGTGGAAGAGGGGACTCCTGTTACCGGCTGGAGTCCCCTCGCCATATTGACCTTCGCAACGCAAAAACAGCTATTCCGTTTCCAGTAAACGAAAACGCCATCCGTGGCGTGAACTGCCGGCTGAAAGGGCGCGGAGGTTACCGTCGGATGCCCGCGTCAAAGGTTCAACCCGAGCGGAGCTCACAAATGGCAACCGTGTGCTAAATGGACCAGAGCGGCTCCGTAAGGTGGTTGGCGGTCCGGGAGAGTGGGGTGTGGCTCTGAAGTCGCTAGCCGCGCATGGCTCCGGCGGAGTGGCGCCCCGCTCTCCAGCACTCCCCGAAGCCGAGGAGACGCCCATGACCACGCAGCTGCCGCAGGAGCTTGACCCCTGCCACTCAGACTCCGCCACCCTTGCGCTCAATGCGCCCCCTGCATGCTCCTCAACACCTCTTCACTTCGAGTGGACTCGAAGTGCTCTCGTCCTGAGGCCCGTCCCATCTGCTTGGGGCGGGGGCGAATCTGGGCCGTCCGGGGCGAACCGCCGTTGACGGATGATGACAACCAGTCCCGTGCGTCCACCCAGGTCACAGGCTCAGCTGCAGGAGACCCCCGCCTACGGTTTTCCGTGGGCGGGGGGGCTGTGTTCACGCGGTCAGGGGAACCGGGTGGATCTCGTCGGCTCGGTGACCAGCACGTTCGTGGATGCGCTGGACCGCTTCAGCCGAGGGAGCCTCAGAGAGGCAGTAGACCGTGCCGGACTCCGGGTCCGCCCAGGCCTTCTCGAAGTGGACGCCTTCTTCCTTCTCGATGTCGAGATCGGCCTTGTGGGCCTGCAACAGCTGGTCGGCAGTGAGGCCCTTCATGCCGCGGTGGACGTCCATGAACTGAGGCATGGCGTCGCGCCTCCTTCCGACTGTCGCGTCCTGCATTGCCGAATCGCTGGCCGGCTCCGTCATGTCCATCCTGTGCCCATACAACCGTGCTGGCGACCGTGCGGGCCCCGGCCAACAGGAAAGCCGTTTGTGCCCTCTGCGTGCCCGGTCCAGCAGTACCAGACGGAACGGCGGGGAAGCTGCAGCGACCGCACCGGGAACGCGCAGGTCAGACTCTCTGCGGGTCAGCCCCCGTCCAGTTACGCGATCTTCCAAACTGGTGAGACGGCCGTGGATGCCTCGCTCGTCGGCCGCTACTACGAACGGTTCGCCGACCACGCCGTGGCGGTGGCCCAACGCGTGGTGTACCTCGTCACGGGCGAGTATGCGGACAACCTGCTCACGGACCCTCCCGCGACCGCCTGCCCCTTCCCCGCGGCCCACCGTGAGTGTGCTTCTCGCTCGATGGCAGATGCGCGCCGTCTTACGTCAGGCAGAGGCATCCCACCGGTCTGCACTGGAGGGCGCGGAGGCCAACCATCGCAGGGCCTTGGAGGCTTCGGAAGCTGATCACGCCAGGGCCATGAGCTTGTGCGCAATCAGGCAGAGTCCGAACGGTTCCGTTGGCTGACCGATACGCGCCACGCCGAATACCGCCTGTTTCAGAGCTCGTTGGCGCAGTTTCGCCGCGCGCTCCTGACTCCCGAACTTGTTGTCCAGGATGTTCGGGAGGCTTTCGACGATCTCCACGGCGCCGAAAACATGATCTACTCGGTTGGGCCCGAGGAGGTGTACGAGCGCGCACGGCGCATAGTTGACCGGTGCAGGCCGCTGGTCATGATTCAACTGGACCGAGAGCCCCCGCTCGAGGTGCGGGAGCTCGTGTGGAGCCAAATCAGGCCGCTACGAGACGAGTTGAACGAGGCCGTGAGGCGGGTTCTCGGTGAGGCATGGGTGCAACTTCGGAGACCAGACGCGTGAGGCCGTCATACACCCATCCGGGCATGGCCGTCACGGAAGCGCGGCCACAACCTGTTCCTGGCCATCCCGATCGAGAAGTTGGTCGCAGCGCCTGGTCATCTCCTTCGCCTTCCTGATGTGAACTGCTTGCGGAAGACGGCTACCCGTTGCCTCGCCGGGCTCCCCCATCGCCCTGCGTGGCTCCGTGAGCCTCACGTGTTCCTTTGCCGGAGACGGCCTGACATGCGGTCGCGGCAGTGGGGTGGTCGGCGAGGAGGGCGGTGGTGTAGTCGGCTTCCGGGAGCAGCGTTGCGGTGATTTCGTCGTTGGTATGGCCGGCCAGGGTGAGCTCCTGGATGCGTCGGAACAGCAGGCGGTCTGCTCCGGCGATCAGAGCGGCGGCGGCCTGGGGTGCGATGGCGTCTGCGGAGGCGGGGCTGTCGGCTGCCAGTGCTGTGGCGAGTGCTTCCTCACGCTGGTCGTGCAGTTCACGCAGTCGGGCGGTGAACGGTTGGCCAAGGCGGACAACTCGAACGGCAGGGCGGTCTGCGCCTCAATGATCAGCTCTTCGAGCCGACTCTCGTCGATGGCGGCGTCGGGACCGGCGGACGCATGCGGTGGGTCCGACACGGGGATCACCCCTTCCGCGCCCAGTTTCACACCGACCCGGGCTCTCTCACGTCAGGAGCCCTCCATCGGGATTCGCCAGACCCCCGTCCGGTCGGCGGTCTACCGTACGGACATGCCGCGCTGCCTGCTGCGGTCATCTGAGGAGGAGTCCTGTGTCATCGCCCTGTGGCCCCGAGTACGCTCCCATCGGCGATGTGGGCGCAGCGCTCATGATGGTCGACTCTCGGCTCAAAGCCGTCTACGACAGCAAGACCGAGACCGACCCCGAACAGCAGCAGATGGTCGACCAGTTCGCCGCGTCCTTGGGCCCTGCGGGAGTCGATGCGCTGCTGGACGGCGCGTGCACGCTCATTTACATGTTCATGAAGTGGCTGCGGACGGCCTGCGAGGACCACGACAAGGATGTCATCGAGTACGTTGTGCCCGCGCTCGTGGCCACGATGCGCATGATGCCCAAGACCTTCCGACCCGAGGTCATCCCCACCATGGCCGGCCTGCTCATCGCCGCAGGCACCGGCCTGAGTCCCAATTTGTGGCGCGCGCAGTACGGGCGCTGGACCGACGCCGAGATGAATCCCCTGGAAGCCACGGCCGTCCTGCTCGCGGAGCACATCAACCGGATTGCCGGCGACCACGACTTCGCCACCCGCTTGATCACCGAGGCTCTGTCCCGATCGGAGCAAGGCTGACGTGCAGCATCCTTGCGCACACGTGGGACCCGACCAACGCATCAGCCTTCCACCCGCAATACTGCGGAGCCAACCTCGACCGACATCCTTCCGTCCTTCGGCACCGACACGTCGTCGATCACCCACGCTGCAGGGTCGATGAATGGGCCGGCGACGGCCGTCCAGCATCAGTCCCCGCAGGTAGCGGTTGCTTCTGGCCCGCTGGTCCTTGCGGCGCGGCATCGAGGCGAGCACATCCGCCACGTACGACGCCAACTTCGCCCGGGCCCGGTTCACTTCATGTACCTCGCCTGGCCCCGGGCGTGAGCTGCCCTCTCACGGTCGCGAGCCCGGGACGCGTCGCTTAGCGTGGAAGGCAGGCGCGTCCGGGCTGAGACGAACGGCGGGCGCGAGGTCCGGCCTGCCTCGGGAGGTTTCCCAGTGGCTACCGCCCCGTTCCTCCTCATCGTCGTCGTTCTGACGGCTCTGGCCTTCGACTTCACCAACGGGTTCCACGACACGGCCAACTCGATGGCGACGTCGATCGCCACCGGCGCTCTGAGACCGCGCGTGGCCGTCGCCGTCGCGGGGGTGCTGAATCTGGCGGGCGCGTTCCTGTCCACGACAGTTGCCAAGACCATTTCCGGCGGCATCGTGGACGACGCCAGAGTGTCCCTGCTGATGATCTTCGCCGGGCTCGTCGGCGCGCTCCTCTGGAACCTGATGACCTGGTTCGCCGGGCTGCCGTCGAGCTCGTCGCATGCGCTGTTCGGAGGGCTGATCGGCGCTGTGTGGGTCGGTGCCGGCGGATCCGCGGTGCAATTCGGGGCGATCGTGCAGAAGATCGTGATCCCGGCCATCCTCTCGCCGGTCGTCGCCTGCGTCGTGGCCGTGCTGGCGACCTACTTTGCGTACGTCATCACCGGGCGGACGGCTCCCGGCCGGGCGCTGCGCGGATTCCGCAGGGGACAGGTCGGTTCGGCGTCGCTGGTCGCGCTGGCACACGGCACCAACGACGCGCAGAAGACCATGGGCGTGATCACCCTGGCTCTCATTTCCGCCGGGGTGCTCACCCACGGCTCCGGGCCGCCCTGGTGGGTGGTGCTCACCTCCGGTCTGGCGATCGCGCTCGGCACGTACATGGGCGGCTGGCGGATCATCCGCACCATGGGCAGGGGGCTCACCGACATCGAGGCGCCCCAGGGCTTCGCGGCCGAGACCAGCGCGACTGCCGTGATTCTCGCCTCGTCCCACATGGGCTTCCCCCTGTCGACCACGCAGGTGTGCACCGGCAGCATCCTGGGCGCGGGCCTGGGTCGCAGACTGGCCCGGGTACGGTGGGGCGTAGCCGGGCGCATCGCACTGTCCTGGCTGCTCACGCTGCCCGCAGCGGCGGCCGTCGGCGGCGCGGCGGCCTGGATCGCCGGCCACGGCACCGGGGGCGTGGTCCTGGTGGCGGCCTCAGCGGCCGCCGCTGCGGTCGGGTTCTGGGCACTGTCGCGCCGCCGCCCCGTGACCGCGGACAACGTCAACGAACTGCCCACCCGAACGTCCGAGCACACGGAGCAGACCGCGGCGTGAGAGCCGGGCGGCCCCTCCCGATTGTCAGCGAAAGGAGGCACGGCGATGGACATCCACTGGGGCACCTTTGGCGGCGTATTCGGTGTGAGCCTCGGTATCACGCTGCTCCTGGTCGTGCTGTTCTCCCTCGGCATCGCCGCCTGGCCTGGTGCCGACGGCAACGGCGGAGAAAGATCCCGCGCCGCCCGACCGGCCGCCACCGCGGCAGCGGTGCTGTGCTTCGGTGCGTGCCTGGCGGTCGCCGCCTACGGGCTCGCCTTGATCGTCGGCGGTTGACGAGACGACCGGAGGGATACTCGCCGGATGGCCGGTCGGCGTTCCGCTGTTCCAGATGGCGGCGACGTACCGCTGTTCCCTGCCCGATCTGGTGGGTTGTGGCGCAGGACCGTCGTGGCGCCACCTTTCACCTGGCCTCATGGGCGCCCGTCAGGTAGTCAGGTTCTGAATGGGGCGGCCCGCACTGAAGGATTACGTCCACCCCTGATCACAGCTCGATGGGCACCGGGTGGCAGAGGAGCATCCAGGGGTCGTCGGCATCCGGTAGTGGTCCGCCGCGGACAGGGAGGAGGCGGACACCCGGCGGCACGGCGGAGGCCAGGGCGGCAGGCGCAGTGGTCAGTCCGCCGCCGGCGGAGACGAGTTGGAGCTTGGCCGGCCAGTCCAGGCCGTGTGGGCGATCTCGGGCCGCATGATGCTTCCGCTTCGGATGCCGGCGATGCCCGAATGAGGTGCAGCCTTCTTCGAACGAGCCATGAGGAGGACGTCGTCGGTGACGAATCCGAGGCCGCGGGTGCCCCCACGACCCGGTGCCAGGACGGTGAGCGGTGCCGGCAGTGGATCTGCGCGGCGGGGGCGGTCGGGAATAGCCTGGAGAAGAGCGGCACCGGGACGGAACGGACCCTCCCGATGCACTGCCTCCACCGAGGGGGACGCAAAAGAGGGAGGCGAACAGCCATGCCCTGGAATCTGAACGGCACGTATCTGGAGAGTTGCAACTGTGACGCGGTGTGCCCCTGCACCACCTCGGGCCTCACCGCACCGGCCGACCATGAGCGCTGCCAGGTGACCTTCGCGTTCCACGTGGACAGCGGGAACGTGGACGGCGTGGACGTCTCCGACCGCAGCGTCGCCGTCTTCATCGACGCGCCCCGGGTGATGGCCGAGGGCGGCTGGCAGGTGGCGCTGTACCTAGACGCTTCGGCCGACGACGGCCAGGCGGAGGCGCTGGGCAAGGTCTTCTCCGGCCAGGCCGGCGGCCCGATGGCGGCGCTCACTCCGCTCATTGGCGAGGTCCTCGGCGTGGAGCGCGTTCCCATCGACTACCGCGACGACGGCCGCCGCCACGCCGCGCGGGTGGGCGACGCCATCGACATCGAGATCGAGGACCAGGTTGCCCCGCAGTTCGGCGAGGACGGTCCGGTGATGGGCCTGACCGGCATGTTCCACCCGGCGAACAGCACGCTGACCATTGCCCGGTCCACCCGGGCGACGGGCGACGGCGTGTACGGCCGGTCCTGGGACTTCTCCGGCGGCAACGGACACTCGGCGCCGTTCACATGGGCCGCGTGACCGGTCGGCAGGTCACCGTCGGCCGCAGGGCGGGCCCCGCCGGACTGCTGCTGGTTGCGGCGGCTGCCGCCTGGGTCTGGGTGGTGACGCGCTGGGGCGGCATGCAGGCGATGCCGGGCACCATGGGCCTGGGCCTGCCCGCTTTCCTGGCCGTGTGGACGCTGATGATGGCTGCGATGATGCTGCCCGCCACAGCGCCCGTCGCCGCGCTGTACGCACGCACCATCACCGTGCACCGGGCGCCGCGCATGGTCGTTTTCACGGTCGCCTACCTGCTTGTCTGGGCCGCGGCGGGGCTGCTGGCGTACGCGCTCGCCGCCGGCCTGGGCCGGGCGGCGAGCCTCCCCGCCGCGGCGGGGACCGCAGTGGCCGCGGCCGCGTTCGCGGTCAACGGCGTCTACCAGCTCACGCCTCTCAAGGACCGCTGCCTGGCGAGGTGCCGCTCGCCGATCGGGCTGATGCTGCGCTACGCCTCGTACCCGGGTCTCTCGCGCGATCTGCGTGCCGGAGCGCACCACGGGACCTTCTGCCTGGGCTGCTGTTGGTCGCTGATGGTGCTGCTGGCTGCGTTCGGTGTGATGAACCTGTGGGCCATGGTGGTCCTGACCGCCGTGATCACCACTGAGAAGCTGGCTCCGGCCGGTCGTCTGGTGGCCCGTGCCGTGGGAATCGCCTCGATCGCGCTGGCCGCCGTCGTTTTCTGGGTCCCGGCGCTGGCTCCAGGCCTCACCGGTGGCGGTATGGCCCGGATGTGAGGACAGAGGACAAAGGCCGTGCCCGCCGAGAAATCACACGCCGGGCGCGGGCGGCACCCCCGCACTGGGGGTGCCCCAGGCACGGGTGAAGTAGATGTTGACCGGATGCCGGCAGAGAGTATCGGCTGGTCTGCCCAGCCTCCCCGAGCTGTGGGCCGGCGAGGCCCCGGTGTCGGCGGTGGAGCCACTGGCCACCGTTGAACACGTCGAGGCGGCCGGCGACGAGGCGACGAGGCGACGAGGCGACGAGGCGACGAGGCGACGACCACTCAAGGGCGCGTATCGGGTTGTGATCAACCGGGGAAGCGCCACCGCACAGACCCTGATCCGCCGGACCGCCTTGCATGACGCACGTGCAACTGGCCGATGCGGAGTGGAGGTTCGTCGAGCCGTACCTGCCGATCAGGAGGTACGGCCCGTACGCCGAGCAGCTGCGGCAGCAGTTCGCACGCATGCTAGCGGCGGCTGTGTCGACCGGCGGCGAGGCGAGCCTCGAAGCCGTCGAGGATGGCCTGGAGACCGAATTCGAAGCTGCTCCGGGGTGCGGCGGCGTATTCGGCTGGGGCGCCGAGGCGCTCGCGCAGCCGCGGGAACTGCATGGCGATCTCCGTGGCCTGCGTCATGGTGTCCGCCAGGCGCTGCTCGGCGTCTGCGGCGTTCTTCCCCAGACGCCGCGTCAGCGTGACCTGCGCCGCGGGCCCGAGAGCGCTGCCGAGCACGTAGACGAACACCGTGGCGGCCGCCCGGTCTGCATCGGCGGCGGCGAACCCCGCCTTCTCGTAGAGGGCGAGGCTGTGGTCGTCATGGCGGGCCTTGCCGGGACCGTAGATGAGATGACTGCCGAACGCCTGCCCGAGCCACGGGTACCGGGTGAGCATCGCGCGCCACCGCTCCCCTTACACGGCGCCTCGCAAAAACAACAAGGAGATGCAACCGTACGGGGCGGCCGAATGTCCCCCATAGTGAAATCACTGTCCCCTTACACGAAAGATCGGGGGCGACATGCAACACCACCCGCGCCGCGTGGCCGTCACCGCGAGCCTCCTTCTCACCACCGCCATGGGCGCCGTGATTCCCGCCTCGGCCGCCACGCACACCGGGGCAACCAGGCAGGCCCCCGCGACCCCGCTCGTCGCCAACGCCCGGTGGGGCGGGCACTGCACCTTCGACCGGCTCGTCATCGACGTCCGGGGCACCACGCCCTCGGTCACCGTCAAGCCGGTCAAGGAACTGCGCTACGACCCCTCCGGGAAGCCGGTCCCGCTGTCCGGCGAGCACTTCCTTCAGATCACGCTCTCCCCAGCCACTGCGCACAGCGCGGCAGGGCAGTCGGTCTATCAAGGACCCCGGCTGGCGAATATCCATCTCCCCCAGCTCAGGGGCCTCGCCCTGACCGGCGACTTCGAGGGTGTTGTCGGCTTCGGGACCGCCTTCCACGCCAAGCCCGTCTACCACACCTTCAAACTCCACTCCCCGGAGCGCTTCGTCCTCGACGTCAGCCACGCCGACCGCTGTGCCTGACCTGCCGTAGGTGAACGGCAGCACCATGCGGAAGGGCGAGCGCGGCAGGACAGGGAGCTCACCCACACAGGTGGGCTCCGCGCCGGCCGAAGCGGCCGTGGGCGTCGTGGCCGGGATGACGCACACCACGACGACGGCGCCCACACCTGATCCGCTTGATGCCGCGCCCCACGCGCTCGCTGAGGCGACACATCACGCGCGGACCGCGCTGATCAACCGCTCGGCGCAAGATCCGCGGACACGGCACCATGTACGGCGTACTGAACCGGGGAACCGTCGACGTCGCCGGGCTGCGGCGACTGCTGTCCGGTGTGCGGCAGCTCGAAGCCGCGGCAGGGCTGTCCCGTAGGGCGTACGTCCGCTGACGGATTGCAGGTCCCACGTGGGCAAGTCGGTGGCAAGCCGTAGATCGGTAGGGGGACGGTCGCGAGGACATGGCCCTTCTCGCGCCGTAGCAGCGTGGGCACAGCGTGGGACGAGCGCACGCGGCAGGTGATCGGGTCCCGCCGCCTACGACCCGCGGTGGAAGAAGCCGGACTTCAGGTCCCCGATGACAGCGTCGAGTGGATGCCCACTGACGATGAACGGTCCGCTCCAGGGCGCGCTGAGTGCGAAGAGCAACGCCAGGCTCAGCCCGACCACACTCGCCACACCCGCGATGAGCAGTGATGTTCGCAGGCTGCTGCGGAAGACCAGTGCCCCGGCGTTCGCGATCAAGGCCAGTCCGGTGACCGCAAGGGTAACGACGTAGAGCGTGGGAACTTCGCGCGACGCAGCCGCGATGCGGGCACGACGACTGGTGGTAAGACCGTCCAGGGAAGCCACGAGCTCGGTGCCGGACGTGGTTCCCACCTCGGGCCGGGCCGCCTCGTCGCGCACACTCCGCTCCAACCGTGCGATCGCGCGAGCGGTGGCCGGGTCGTCGCCGGACGCCGCTGCCGCACCCTGCCATTCCCTGACACGTGTGGTGTGCAAATAGCCCAGCAGTGCCGCGTGGATCGGCTCGGACTGGACTCGCGGACTTGTCGCCGCCCACGCCAGCCGGGAGGCTGCGGCTGCCTCGTCGCTCACCAACCCCTCTGCTGCGCGCAGGTAGCCGGCCTCGCTGGCCAGTGTCAGCGCCGCGAAGATCGCGAAGGAAGCGCCGAGTGTCGGCATCAGGGGCGGGGCGATCTGCGGCACCCGGTCCCGTTCCGCGACCGGTACGAGCGCCCGGACGCCGACCCGCGCCACTGCCGCGACCAGGAAGGCGAGCGAGAGCCCGCCCACAACCAGTACCGGCGCCGGCAGCGAGGTCAACCAGTTCACCACATCACCTACAGCGCGTTCCCACGAGTGTCACGTAGCGGCGACTCATCGGTCTCCGCGACCTGGAGCTCCTCGTCGATCACTTTCAGCGGACGCTCCATGATCACAGATGGAAGACCCTTGATGCCCGCGACGCCCGGCACGGCACCTCGTTTCGTTGGCCAAACAGCCTAGTGCGGCCCGGTACGAGGCTCTTCGGCCGCGTTGCGATGCACTACCGCACCGGACGCCCTTCGTTGTCCGCCGCCCAGGTTGCAAGACGCGCCTCTAGTTCAATTGTTGACCAGGTATGAACAGCGGCCGGCCTTCGTATCGCCGTTCGGCCCGGTCGGCCCCGCGCTTCCCTGTCACCAGCAGCACCCCGGCCCTGAAATGTGAGCACCCGGATCCGTTGCGCCGACCCATCCCACCCAGGGTGCCCGTGCCACGCCTGAGCCGGTGAGGCCGCTGTCCAGCAGGCCGCGGCAAGCGGCCGGCGCGTCGTCGAAGGCCGCTGGGAAGGGGTGTTCGGACGCCGGCCGGTGGTCGACAGCCGCCACGCGGGCGGCGGTACGGCATGCGATCCGGGCGGCGAGGGCCGCCGAGGCACGGGGGAACCGACTGCGTACCTGCCGCCGTGCAGGTGAAGCACGGCACCGCTCGCCTGGACGCCGGCGATGCGTGAAGGCGCGGGGACAGAGCCTGAGTCGTGAATGGCCGGGCTAACGCAGGGCGGCGGCGACGAGGCCTTCCAGCGCCTCGCGTGGCACTTCACCGCCGCACACGAGCCGGTCGAAAACCAGCCCGTCGATGCAGGTCAGCAGCGTGTGTGTGCGGTTGTCGACATCGGTCGCTCCGTGCCGGGCGAGGAACAACCGAACGGCGTCGCGGCCGGCGTTCCCGCGGGGTACGAGGATCTCGCGCAGCTCGGGGTCGCGCACGCTCTCCACGGCGCAGGCGTAGCGGGCGAGTGAGCGGCGGCGGCCTTCGCCCGTGAGTCGCTGTCGGATGAGCAGCGTCATGCCGTCCACCGGTTCCTCGGCAGTGCGGAGGGGCGGAAGCTGCTGGGCCGTCGTTTGCAGTTCGGCCTGGTCGAGTTGGACCGTCGAAGCCGCGCTTGCCCGGTACGACGCCGAGCGCCGCCCGCGCAGCCAGGCCGTCGCACGCGCCGCCAGGCAGGCCGGGCGGATGGGCCAGCAGCTCACCCACCCACTGGCCGTGGCCCCGCGGAACACGGCCATGCGGATGACGCCCTCCCGCGTCACAACGCGCGTGATCCTTCGGCACCACGCCTGGATGCCACCACAGTTGAACTGATCCGACCGCGCGCCACCGACTCGCAACCGGACACCTTCCAGGGCAAACTCGAACTGAAGGTCTACGTGCTTCCGACCGGCCGGTGTCGCCTGGCGCGACGTCCCGACGGAGACCGTGGGCTGCTCCGGGGTGACGGCCTGCGCCGTCTGCGCGAAGGGCAGGTCGGAGCCTGTCGGGGGCGGGGCGACGGATGATCGGACACCGCCCGTCCCGCGGCCTCATGGGCAGGTGCCGTTCGATGCGGTGGCGAACGTATGAGTCCGCCACCGCATCATCCCGGAGGCCCCTGGGGCGCGTTCACTCCGTGACGAAGTCGGCCATCATGGCCATGTCCTCGTGCTCGAGGTTGTGGCAGTGGAGCATGAACCGGCCCGTGTAGTCGGTGAAGCGGGTAAGAATCTCTACGGATTCGGCGGGGCGCAGGTCCACGGTGTCCTTCCAGCCCGCGTCGTACGGGCCGGGTGAGCGGCCGTTGCGTGCCGTCACCTGGAAGTGGTTGAGGTGGACGTGGACGGGGTGGTGGAAGTCCGTGACGAACCGCCACAGCTCGGTGGTGCCGAGCCGAACGGCGGCCAGGGGTCTACCGGGCTCGTAGGGGCGGCCGTTGATGGTCCAGCCGGTGGATCCGGCCCGCCGCTGGAAGTGGAAGGTTCGGGTCGCCGCGGCCCGCTCCGGCCGCGGCGCGGGTATCGCCGACAGCCGGTCCGGTATGCGTGAGTCGTCGGCCGGTGACCGGGCGGTGGAGACGTCGAAGCGCATGACGTCCGCCGTGCTGCCGCTGCCCAGCCGGTTCACCAGCCGCACGCGGGTGCCGGGCCGGTAGCGGGAGAAGTCCACGATCACGTCGAAGCGTTCGGCTGGGGCGACGTCCAGGGTGTCGTGTGCGAGCGGACTTTCCAGCAGGCCGCCGTCGCCGCCGATCTGCACGAGACCGCCGCCGCCCGGCGGCGGGGGGTCAAGTGCCAGACGGTAGCGGCGGGCGTTGGAGGCGTTGAGCAGGCGTAGGCGGTAGCGGAGCCGCTGTGTCTCCAGCACCGGCCAGGGTGCCCCGTTGACGAGGAGGACGTCGCCGAGGACGCCGTCCATGTACGGGTCCGTGACACCGGGTGTGTGCTGCGCCGCGTCCAGGGCGGGATACCGGAAGGACCCGTCGGCGGCGAAGGCCCGGTCGGCGATCATCAAGGGGATGTCTCTTTCACCGCGGGGCAGGGGCAGTGCCTCCTCCTCGTCGTCGCGGACGAGATGGAAACCGGCGAGGCCGTGCCAGACGTTCGGGCCGGTGAAGCCCATGCGGTGGTCGTGGTACCAGAGGGTGGCGGCCCGCTGCTGCATCGGATACGTGTACGTCCGCTCGACCGCGACGTCGTCGGGTGCACCGGCTGCCCCGGACATGCCCGGCATCCCCGCCATCCCGTCGGCATGGGAGGCCGCGCCGTCCTGCGGCAGGAGCAGCGCGGTCGGATAGCCGTCGCCGGCATCGGGGGTGTGACCGCCGTGCAGGTGGACCACGGTCGGGTGCGGCAGTTCGTTGCGGTGCCGTACCACCGTCCTGCGGCCGGAACGGGAGACCAGGGTCGGCCCGGGGAAGGTGCCGCCGTACGTCCATGCGGTGGTCTGAAGGCCCGGAAGGATCCGCAGACGCGCCGTCTGCTGGGTGATCTCGTATACATCCGTCGTGCCGCTTGAGCGCGTCGGCGCGAGCACCGGCGGGACGGGCAGCGGCACCGCGTACGGCCGTGGCAGGGCTGTCTGGCTGCGCAGCAGCAGCCCCGGCTGACCTGGTGTCAGCGACCCTCCGGCCATGGCCCATCCGCCCGCGGTGAGCGCGCCGCCGCCCAGGGCAGCAGCGGCGAGCAGGCGACGTCTGGCGATGCCCCCGGTCATACGCGCTCCTCAAGGACCCGGCTCGAGCCTGCTGCCGGGCGCCAGGCCCAGCCGAACATGAGCAAGGTGCAGACGATGATGGCCACGCCCAGCGGGACGTGAACGGCGAGCACGCGCGCATACCCCATGGCGATCTGTCCCGCCTCTGCGCCGAAGAGCGCGATACCGGCCAGGACCGGCCAGCCTGGCCCGCCGCCGGGCCGCCACAGCAGCAGCGCGGCCACGATCTGGGCCACTGCGGTCAGCCCGGTGGCCGTGGCGTTGAGGGCGTGCAGGTCGAGGGCTTGGTAGTGACCGGACAGGAAGCTGCCGGCCAGCACTGCCTGCCCGAGTGCGAGGGCGGCTTCGCAGGTCACCACGGCCCGGAAGAGCACGAGAGTCCAGGGCCGCACGATCAAGTTAGGCATGATGAAGATAGTGCCAGATGAGATTATCTTGGTCGAATCAATCTCGGCCTGCCCTATGCTGGATGACGATGAACGCGCCCGAATCCCCTTCCCCCGCGCTCGGCACCGGTCCCGCACGCATCGGCCCGCTGCTCCGTCTCGCACAGCGGCGCGCCGCGCGGACGTTCACCGAGGCGCTGCGCCCACTGGGCATCGAGGGCCGGCACTACGGCGTCCTGCTCAACCTCGCCACGCACGGGCCGCTCAGCCAGCGACAGCTCATCGATCTGACCGGCAGCGACAAGTCCGCCATGGTGCGCACGGTCGACGACCTGGAGGCTCGCGGCCTGGCCGTGCGGCGGCCCTCCCCGGCCGACCGGCGCGCCTACGCGGTGGAGATGACCGACGAGGGCAGGGCATCGTTCGCCGACGCCTCACGGATCAGCGGCGAAGTGGGCGCCCGGCTCCTCGACTGCATGGAGGAGGACGACCAGGAGCTGCTGTGTGCGCTCCTTGAGCGCTTCGTCACGGCCGCGGGAGCCTAAGGCTGCTGTTCGGCCCGGACGGCACCGGCACCGCAACCCGCATCCAAGCTCTACACGCGACCGCCACCAACCCGGCGCTGTCCGGCTTCCTACGCAACACGCCCGTCCTTGCGGGCCACTTCTAAGGACACTCCATATAAGAAACTGTTGTCTCACCGAGAAGCCGACTTGGCAGTCGAATGCGGGTTCCTGATATGGCATTCCGGCGGTGAGGGCATGAGGGACCTCCCGCGCAGCTCATGAGTGTGGAATCCATCCAAGCCATGCGAGAATCTTTCCTGGGCCGGGCGTAGCGATCCCGAAATGACAGATTCATAATCCGAACCCAGGGTAGTGCGCTGCGGCGAGCGGTCCTGATCACCGACCTCCGTAGGCCGCACGAACGCAGCGTGCTTACAAGATCATACTGAGCGAGTCGGTAAAGGCCTAGAGGGGGCTCGACGCCGATGACACCCTGCGCACGGGCCACTTCCATTGAGAAGGAAGGGTCCGGAGCCTGGGCGCCGACGAGGCTGCCGGCACAGCATGGTTCTTGTCCGGAACGCCCGCCGAGTTCGCCGGGCGCTGAGAGACGGAAGGTCACTCATGCCTCAATCCATGCGCGCGCTCGTAGCCGGAAAGGTCGGCGAGCCCACCGATGTCCTGCGGCTGGAATCCCGGCCTGTTCCCACGCCAAAAGCCGGTCAGGCGTTGATCCGTGTGAAGGCGACTCCGATTCACGCCAGTGATCTGCACGTGCTGCGTGGCCGCTACGGTTTCTCCCCCCAGTTTCCCACTGTTGGGGGTCACATGGAATGCGTGGGTCGTATTGAGGCCCTGGGCCCGGATACCGAGGGACTGAAGATCGGCGAGCGCGTGGTGGCCGTTGCAGTCCCGGCGGTACCCGGGCCCCATGTGGACGGCACTTGGCAGGAATACCTCGTTGCGGATACAGGAAGGCTCCTGCCGGTCCCCGACCATCTGAGCGACTCCAGTGCCTGTCAACTCGCCGTCAACCCGTTGACCGCGCTGCTCCTCGTGACTCGCGAACTCCACGTACAGCCGGGTGAATGGTTGTTGCAGACGGCCGCGGGCTCCACCGTCGGCCGGCTCGTCATTCAGCTGTCCAGGCATCTGGGTATTCGCACGATCAATGTCGTGCGGCGACGCACTGCCGTTGAGGAGATCAAGGCACTTGGTGGTGACGAGGTCATTTGCACTGAGGACGAGGACCTGTTGCAGCGTGTGGCTGAGGCAGCAGGACCGGCCGGCGTGCGCAAGGCCATCGACTGTGTCGCGGGCCTCGTGGGTGCCCAGGTATCCCAGGCATTGGCTCCGGGAGGCGAGGTCGTGGTCTACGGCGCGCTCTCTACCCATCGGCAGACTGACCCGGCAGCGCTGACGATCCCGCTGCAGGCACGCTCGGTTATCTACGAGACCAAAACAGTCCGTGGCTTCTGGCTGAACCGCTGGTTCGGCACTGCCTCACCTCAGGATGCGCTGCGCGCGCTGTCCCAGGTTCGCAGTCTCGTCGCTGATGAAGTGCTGGGCATCCCCCAAGGCCAGCCGTTCCCGCTCGAACGCTTCACCGAAGCCATCTCGCTCGCCGAAACACCCGCACATGGCACCAAACCACTCTTTGTCTTCGAAGGCGGCCGGGACAAAGACGACAAGGACGACAGGTAGGAAGCGGCCCTGCCGGTGCTGGCAGCGGTGCGGCTGCAGCGGGCCAAGGCCGCCAACGCCTGCGGCGCCGCCCAGCTCGGGTTCGTAGCCAAGCGCTGAGTCCAGCCGCCCCCGGCCGCCTGCCGTGGCCTGTGCATGCACGGGGATGGCCTCGACCACGATCGCGGTCGAGGCCATCCCGTGTGGGCTGCGGCGTGGGGCAAGCGAGTTCCGGCGCCTGAAATGCGCAGGTCAGAACCTTATCTCGGGCTCAGCGGCTTGGGCGCCGCCGGGCGACGAGGGCAGCGACGTCGTCGTCGAGCTCGCCGCCGCTGTAGGCGATCAGGTCGCGGTGGAGATGGTCGAGGAGCTGGTGGGGCGCATCGCCGGTCCACGAACGGATGCGTTCGGCGAGGGGATAGAAGGCGCCGGAGCGGTCGCGGGTCTCGGTGACCCCGTCGGTGTACAGCAGGAGCTGGTCTCCCGGGTGGAAGGGGGCGAGGTCGACGTGGTACCGGTCGCTTACCAGCATGCCCAGGTTGAGCGGCGGCGAGGGAGCGGCGGGCTGCAGCTCCCGGACCTCGCCACGGTGCAGCAGCAGCGGGGGCGGGTGGCCGCAGGTGACGGTCCGGACGACCGGCTCGTCGTCCGGGATCTCGACGAGGAGTGCGGTGATGAAACGTTCAGCGATCTCCGAGCCCGGGACCTCCGGGTACTGGGAGGCGTAGCGGCTCATGCTCGTCTCCAGGCGGCAGGCGAGGTGGGGCAGGTCGCGCGCGTCGTGGGCGGCCTCGCGGAAGGCGCTGAGCAGCGCCGCAGCCGTCCGCATCGCAAGCAGGCCCTTGCCGCGTACGTCTCCGATGAGCAGCCGTACGCCGTGTGGGGTGCGTATCGCCTCGTACAGGTCGCCGCCGATCCGGGCTTCCGCCGCGGCGGCCAGATACAGGCTCTCGAGCGTGACGTGCCCGAGGTGTCGCGGTATCGGACGCAGCACCGCCAGCTGGGCGGTCTCGGCCACTGAGCGGACCAGGACCAGCTGATGGGCGCGCCGGCCCAGCAGGCGGTTGAAGAAGACGGCGAATGCCGCAATCGCCGCGAGGGTGGCCAGCTCAGAGTAGGCGGTCGCATCGCTCAGCGAATTGAAGTCGACCATCAGGCCGATAAAGATGGCGCACGCACCTACTCCGGTGAGCACGGTCCCCCACAGGGGCAGCAGCGCGGCGGCAGAAATCATGGCCGCGGCGAGGAAGGCATCCGGCCTGACATCACGGGGGGTGAAGAGGCCGATGAACAGGCCGATGATCAGCAGCAGAGCAGGCAGCACGGTCAGCAACCTGCCCCGCGCACCAGTGCTGTGCGGGACTCCGTATTCCCCAGGAGGCCTCGCCACCGCGCCGCTCCCCAAGATCGCACAGGTCGAGCGGCAGCCCGGGATAGAAAGTCAGGCCGCCGATTTGGATGATTTTATCGCCGTTCGTCCGTAGCTAGCGAACAGCCCGGTGAGCAGTGGTGACGCGTAGGCGTCACCAGGTCACCGTGCCGCTCGGCGACAAGATCGGCGGCTCCTCCACCCCCTGAAGGGGGTGGCTTCTCACCGAGCGGATCGGGCGTCGCGACGGGCCGGCCCGGCCGGTAGAACGTTCGCGGCGCCTACGGTGTCAGCGTGCACGGTGCGGCCGCACGGGAGGCGGTGAAACGTCTGCGGTGTGCCGCACTTCGTGCCCGACCGGAAAGGGCGACCGCACCCGAGGTCCGCCCGGCAGTTGACGGCGGCCGGTGAGCCCTGTGAGCCCGCCCGCGGTGTTGCGTTCCCTACATTTCCTATCGATTTACTGGGGAAATGTTGACCGGCCGCCCAACGGGTGCGCAGGATGATGCACATGTCCCACACGCAGCAACGACTCGTTCGTCGTCGGCATGTCGACTTTGGTCACGTCGTCAGCGCCGCCTGCTGTCGCGTGTAGAGCGCGCGCCCCACACGCCGCGCGTGCCGCTCCGCTCCTTCTCTCTCATCCCTGGTGATCAGGCGAACCCATCCCACTGCGCCTGACGACCCGACGTACTTCCGAAGGACGACCGCCATGACCACGGCACTTCCGGCCCAGACCACCCCATCCGGTTCGCCACTTGCCGACACGCCTCATCTCCGCCTCGTGGGCGACACCGTGCACGACGGCGACGAGGGACACGGTTCCGCCCCCCTCGTCGGCTACCTCCTGCTCGTCCCCGAGGGCACCGATCCCGCCCAGCTCTTCGCCGAGGGCGTGACACAGCCGGAGATCCGACCGATCGCCCACACAGACCCAACTCCCGTGCGACAGACGGGAGGTGACGCCGTCCGCATCGATCCCACGCGTCATGTCGCGGAGGTGGACGGACACGAACTCGACCTCACCTTCCTGGAGTTCGCGCTGCTGGCCCATCTGGTTCGCCGTCCCCACCATGTGCACTCGCGTGATCAGTTGATGGCCGACATATGGGGCTACGACCACATCGGTGACGGCCGCACCGTGGATGTGCACATCGCGCGTCTGCGCCGAAAGCTGGGCGCGGCGCACCGGCATCGCATCGTCACCGTGCGGCGGGTGGGTTACAAGTACGTACCCGCCCGGCAGGACAGCACACCCACCGCACCTTGCCGTCAACCTTAGAGGAGACCGCTTCCATGGGCGTTGCCCCTGCGCCGTCCGGCCCCGCTTCTCAGCACGACCGGACCGGGCCCGGCCGGGCACACTGGCTGCGCGTGGCCCGCGAGACGGCGGACGACCTGGCCACGGACGCGGTGGCCCGGGAGCAGGCAGGCAAGGCCCCGTTCGACGAAGTGCTACGGCTGCGCGAGGCGGGACTGCTGACCCTCCTCATACCGGCCGGGTTCGGGGGAGGCGGCGCGGACTGGCCCACGGCCTACGCCGTGGTCCGGGAGATCGCCGCGGCCGACGGCGCGATCGGTCAACTGCTCGGCTGTCACTACTTCCTGTCGTGGAGCGCGCGGTTCTTCACCGAGCCCCCTCTCGCCGATCGGCTCGAGCGGCAGTCCGCGGCGGAGGAGTGGTGCTGGGGTGGCGGTTTCGCCCGTCAGGAACCCCCATTGACGCTGACCGGGACAGGCGGCGGCCATGTGCTCGGCGGTCGGCAGTGCTTCGCCACCGGGGTCCTGGTCGCCGACCGCCTCGCCCTGCGGGCCGTGCGGGCCGACACCGGCGAACCACTCGCCGTCGTCGTTGATCCAACCCGTCACGGCGTGGGAATCGGCGGCGAGGCCGACGCCTTCGGCCAACGACTCGCGGCCGGCGGGAGCGTCGAGTTCGACGCCGTACGAGTCGCTGCCGACGACGTACTCGGTTCCCTGTCCGCGGACGAGGACGTCCTGTCGCCCCTGACTGCTCTGGTATCGCCGGTCGGGCGGCTACTGTCCGTCCAGCTCCGTCTCGGCATGGCCGAGGGAGTGCTCGCCGAAGCCCGTGAGTACAGCCGGGCGGCACACTCTGCGTGGCAGCCCGCCTGGCCGGTCGGCTCTTCCCAGGACCCGCATGTGCTGTCCGTCTACGGAGAACTCACCGTCCTTGCCCGCTCGGCTTCCGCTCTCTCCGATCAGGCGCTGCAAGCCGTGCACGGCGGGCTGGCACGCGGTGAAGAGCTGACCTACGACGAGTACGCGGAGATCTCGGTCCTCGTGGCCCTGGCCGAAGCCGCCGCCTCCCGGGCCGCGCAGGAGTCCACCGCCCGCGCCCTCGACATCGTCGGCGCCCGCTCCGCCTCTTCACGGCTGGGCTTCGACCGCTTCTGGCGCAATGCCCGGACCCACACCCTGTACGAGCCGGTCACCCACCGAGTCCGCGAAGTCGGGGACTACTTCCTCAACGGTGAGCACCCCCCGTTCGTCCTGCCCATCTGACCGTGCGAGCCCGGCCCCTCTGCGCCCACAAACGTGCCACTCAGTGTGATCGGGATTCGCCATCCAATCTGACATCCGGGTGATTGTGAACGCTGTACTTCACCAGCATGTCGGACGGTTGAGAATATGAGACGGACGCGCAAGCGACGTTGACCTGGCCGGATTTCGCTGCAACTCTCTTGGGTGTGAGCAAGTCCGAGTACCTCGCCGCGCGCCTGCACGTCGACCTGCGACGTCAGGCCAGCGCCATCTGTGCCGTCGGCCGCTGCGCCCGCTGACCGCGCTGCTCTCCTCCGCTCCATTTCACAGTCGGGCACTGCGAGCGTGCCGCCGTTGAGGTAAGAGGAGGGATTCCTCGCAGCCATTCCTGCTGAGGTCTCTTTCCCGCCATTGTGCGCGTGCGTCGCCTGCGCCCCACCGCCCGGGTGTCAGGCATGCCTTTCCCGTTCGGGCTCAGTCGTACCGATCAGCCCGTTTGGGCGCGGCTTCTCGTCATTTCTTGAAGCGTGTCCGTCCATCCGGTCTCCATGCTGATCGCTTTCCATCAGCGCCTGAGGACCGTGGCAGAAAGCCCGGTCCAGCCACTCCATCGATCTTGAACAGGACCTTTCCATGGCCACGACGGCATCGACCCGACGCCAGTTCCTCACTCTGCTGGGCCTCTCGGCCGTGGCCGTGAGCTGCGGCACCGCGACCGGAGCAAGTTCCGGCAAGGGCCAGACCAAGACGCTCCGGTACCAGGGCTGGGCGGGCCAGGTCACCCCGCCGGAACTGGCCGAGGATCTCGGCTACCTGGGCGACGTGAAGCTGCAGTGGGTCGGCAACACGATCAGCGGGCCGCAGGACATCCAGTCCGCGGCCACCGCCCAGGTCGACTTCGGCGGCGCTTTCAACGGCGCTGTCGTCAAACTCGCCGCGAACGGTGCCCCCCTCAAGGCGGTCATCAGCTACTACGGCTCCGACAAGTACGCCTACAACGGCTTCTACGTCCTCAAGGACAGTCCGATCCGCTCGGCCAGGGACCTGATCGGCAAGAAGGTCGGGATGAACACCCTCGGCGCCCATTCCGAGGCCATGCTCGACATCTATCTGCGGCGAGGCGGTCTGTCCCGGGCGGAGATCGGCAAGGTCGAGCCCCTTGTGGTACCCCCGGTCAACACCGAGCAGACGCTGCGCCAGAAGCAGATAGAGGTGGCCGTGCTCGGCGGAATCCTGCGCGACAAGGCCCTGGCAGCCGGGGGCATCCGATCGCTGTTCACCGACTACCAACTGCTCGGTGCGTTCAGCGCCGGCACCTACGTGATGACCGACCGCTTCCTGAAGCAGAACCCCGACACGGCCCGGGCCTTCGTCACCGGAGTCGGAAGAGCCATCGAGTGGGCCCGTTCCACGCCGCACGACGAAGTCGTCGCCCGGATGACCGACATCGTCAAAAAGCGCGGCCGCAACGAGGACACCGCACCGCTGAAGTACTGGCGCTCCTTCGGCGTCGCAGAGACGGCGGGCCGGATCACCGACAAGGAACTCCAGCTGTGGATCGACTGGCTCGCCGAGCGCGGCGACATCAGGAAGGGCCAGGTCACGTTGTCCGACCTCTACACCAATCAATTCAACGACGCAGGCAGGGTCGGCGCTGCGGCTTCCTCAGCGGCTTCGTCCCCCTCGACGAGCGGGAGCTGATCCCATGCCCGGATCCATCACGCCCAAGCTCGTGCTCGAGCAGGTGCGAAAGGACTTCACCGTCAAGGACCGGGCGCGGAAGGGCCGGACGCGGAAGGGCCGAGCAGCTGGAACGGACCGTGCACGGACTCGGCAGGGCACACGGTTCACCGCCCTCGACACCATCGATCTGGAGATGGCGGCCGGCGAGTTCGTCGTCCTGGTCGGTCCCAGCGGCTGCGGAAAGTCGACGCTGCTGGATCTGCTCGGCGGCCTCGCCGAGCCCACCGGCGGACGGATCCTGTTGGACGGCGCACCCGTCACCGGCCCGGGTCTGGACCGTGGCATCGTGTTCCAGCAATACGCGCTGCTGCCGTGGCGCACCGCACAGGGCAACGTCGAGTTCGGCCTGGAGGCCACCGGCGTCCCACGACGCCAACGAGTCGTGCGTGCCAGGGAGTTCCTGGAGCTCGTGGGCCTGGCCGGGTTCGAGGACCGCCATCCGCATGAACTGTCGGGCGGAATGCGGCAGCGTGTGGCGATCGCCCGCAGCCTCGCCTACGACCCCGATGTACTCCTGATGGACGAGCCGTTCGCCGCGCTGGACGCCCAGACCCGGGAGTCGCTCCAGGACGAACTGCTGCACGTCTGGCAACGCACCGGCAAGACCGTTGTCTTCATCACCCACGACATCGACGAGGCCGTCTACCTGGGACAGCGCGTCGCCGTCATGACGTCGAGGCCGGGCCGCATCAAGCAGATCGTGCCGGTTGCCTTCGACTCCCGCACGGCGACCGACGACCTCCGCTCCAGTCCCGAGTTCGCTCGCTACCGGCACGAGATCTGGTCACTGCTGCACGACGAAGTGGCCAGGGCCCAGCAGTTGGAGAAGGAGGAGGCTTCCGCATGAGCCCCACAACCAGCACGGCCACCAGCAAGGCCACGACGCCGGGCTCCGCGAGCGCCGCCGAGCCCCCCGCCCCTTCCCCCGCTGCGCCGACGTCGTCCGCGCCACGCGGGGCATCGCGGTCGCGCATACGCCACGTTCCCGCCACGGCTGCCCCCGTACGCCGGGCGGTGCGCCGACTGCCGTACCTGTTGGTGAAGGGGGCGACCAAGTCCGCGGCGATCACGGCTCTGCTGCTGCTGTGGGAGACCGCACCGCGACTCGGCCTGGTCGACCGGACCTTCCTGCCGCCGTTCAGCGAGGTCACCCGCGCCTGGTGGGGGCTGGCAGCCGACGGCCGGCTCGCCGACAACGCACGCGCCAGCCTGGTGCGCTCCTTCAGTGGATTCGGTATCGCCGTGGCCCTCGCCGTTCCGCTCGGCCTGCTGATCGGCTGGTACCGGCCGGTCGCCGACCTCCTCGGACCCGTGCTGGAGGTCTTCCGCAACACCGCCGCGCTGGCCCTGCTGCCGGTGTTCGTCCTGCTGCTGGGCATCGGCGAAACCTCGAAGATCTCCATCGTCGTGTACGCGTGCACCTGGCCGATCCTGCTCAACACCATCAGCGCGGTCCGCAGCGTCGACCCGACCCTGCTGAAGCTGGCGAAGTCGATGGACCTGTCCGCGCCCCGGCTGTTCCAGAAGGTCATCCTGCCGTCCTCGGTGCCGGTGATCTTCACCGGCATCCGGCTGGCCGGAGCGGCGGCCATTCTGGTGCTGGTCGCCGCCGAGATGATCGGTGCCAGGGCGGGCCTCGGCTACCTGGTCAACGCCTCTCAGTACAACTTCGCCATCCCGCAGATGTATGCGGGCATCATCACGATCTCCGCCATCGGAATGGCCTTCAACCAGCTCCTGGTGGCCGTGGAGCGGCGGCTCAGCTCCTGGCGCGTCCCCGCAGGCGGCTGACCCAGCCCGCCGGCTCGTCCCACCGTCACTGCGATCGCTGCCACCGATCGCCTCACCGCCTTCCGACCGGACCGAGGGATCTCATGACCGCGACCAGACCTGATCAGTTGCACCTCAACGCCTTCCTGATGAACGCCGGCCACCACGACGCCGCCTGGCGACACCCGCGTACCCAGCCAGAACGAGTCACCGATCTGCGCTACTTCCAGCAGCTCGCACAGACCGCCGAGCGCGGCCTGCTCGACTCGGTGTTCCTCGCCGACGGCCTCGCCCTGTGGGGCAAGGTCCGGCACAACGCGCTCGGCGGCTTCGAGCCGCTCACCCTGCTGTCCGCCCTGGCCGCGGTCACCGAGCACGTCGGGCTGATCGCCACCGTCTCCACCACCTTCAACGAGCCCTTCCACACCGCCCGCAAGTTCGCCTCCCTGGACCACATCAGCGGCGGCCGGGCCGGCTGGAACATCGTCACTTCCGGCACGGTGAACGAGGCACGCAACTTCGGGCAGGACGAGCACCTGGAACACCGGCTGCGCTACGAGCGGGCACGGGAGTTCGTCGAGGTCGCCACCAAGCTGTGGGACAGCTGGGAGGACGACGCCATCGTGCTCGACCGGGAGCGCGGCGTCTACGCCGACACCGACAAGGTGCGGGAGATCAACCACCACGGGGAGTACTTCCGGGTGAAGGGTCCCCTGAACGTACCGCGCACCCCGCAGGGTTACCCGCTGCTGGTACAGGCCGGCTCGTCGCAGGACGGCAAGGAGTTCGCCGCCCAGTACGCCGAAGCGGTCTTCACCGCCCAGCAGACCCTTGCCGACGGCCAGTCCTTCTACAAGGACCTCAAGTCCCGGCTGCACCGCTACGGCCGCACCGAGGACCAGCTGCTCGTCCTCCCCGGCATCGCCCCCGTCATCGGCTCCACCGAAGCCGAGGCCCGCGCCCTTGAACAAGAACTGACAGAACTGCAGGTCCCCGAGTACGGGCTCGCTCAGGTGTCCGGGATGCTCGGCACCGACCTGACCGGGCTGCCGCTGGACGGGCCGCTGCCCGACCTGCCCGAGGAACGGGACATCAACGGCAACAAGAGCCGCTTCACGCTCGTCGCCGAACTCGCCCGCCGCGACGGCCTCACCCTGCGCGAACTCATCGCCCGCCTCGGCGCCGGACGGGGCCACCGCGTCTTCGCCGGAACCCCGGAGCAGACAGCCGACCAACTCGAGGAGTGGTTCACCCAGGGCGCGGCCGACGGCTTCAACATCATGCCGCCCCATCTGCCGGGCGGCCTGGAGGACTTCGTCGACCAGGTCGTGCCGATCCTGCAGCGGCGCGGCCTGTTCCGTACCGAGTACACCGGCCGCACCCTGCGCGAACACTACGGCCTGGCCCGTCCCGCCAACCAGCTGGTCACGGCAGCCGCAGCAGACGGAGGTCCCGCATGACGGGACCGGACAAGTCATCAACGTCTCCCCGACCAATGTCTTCGACCGGGGTGAGGACGGGATCCCCGTGCACGCCCGCCTTGACGACAGCCAGACCTGCTTCCCGTGCGAGGCGAACTGCCCGGCCGACGCCCTGTGCGCCGCGCCCCTGACCCGCCCGCTGCCCGATGACTCCACGACCCGGGACGAGGAGTACCTCGACCGTACCCGGCCTGCTCGGCAGCTCCCGCCGGCACATCGGCTGGGGACAAGGCCGCAGGCCCGGCGCGCTCAGGGCCGTCGGCCCTCGTCTCGGATCCCGGGAGCCAAGAGAGCCTCCCTGCCCATCACCTCCTGATCACCTCGCGACCGGTCACCTCCCGACCGGTCACTTCCTGGAAGGACACCTGCCACATGACCACGAGTACCGGCTTCGACATCCGCAGGATCGGCGGCCGTATCGGCGCCGAGATCCTCGGCGTGGATCTCTCCACCGACCTCGACCCCGCCGTCGTCATCGAGATCAACTCAGCACTCCTGGAGCACAAGGCGCTCGTCTTCAGCGGCCAGCAGCTCGACGACGCCGGCCAGCTCCGCTTCGCCTCCCTCTTCGGCGAACTCACCACCGCGCACCCCACGGTGCCCTCAGTGGAAGGACAGCCCCAGATCCTGCCCGTCGACGGCGACGAGGGCATCCGAGCCAATCAGTGGCACACGGACGTCACCTTCGTCCGGACTCCCCCGAAGGCGTCCACGCTGCGCAGCATCGTGGTCCCGCCCTACGGCGGCAACACGCTGATCGCCAACTCGGCCGCCGCATACCGCGACCTGCCCGAACCGCTGCGCGAGCTGGCCGACAAGCTGTGGGCGGTGCACACCAACGACTACGACTACGCCGCCCCCAGGACCGAGAAGGCGGCCGAGCACCGCAAGAGGTTCGTCTCCCGGAAGTACCGCACCGCGCACCCGGTCGTCCGGGTCCACCCCGAGACCGGGGAGCGCGGGCTGTTCATCGGAGGCTTCGCCCAGAGCATCGTCGGCCTCGGCCCCTCCGACTCCCGCGACCTCCTGCGCATCTTCCAGTCGTACGTCACCCGCCCCGAGAACATCGTGCGCGTGGCCTGGACGCCCGGCGACCTGGTCCTGTTCGACAACCGCATCACCCAGCACTACGCCCCCGACGACTACGGCAACCTGCCGCGCCTGCTGCACCGGGTGACCGTCGCGGGCGATGTCCCCGCCAGTGTCGACGGCACCCTCAGCCATGTCATCGAAGGCGACGACGCCGCCCACTACACCCCCGCCGTGGCCTGAACCCCGCGGGTCGCCGGACAGGGACACCTTTCCCTGTCCGGCGGCCGCGCCCACAGCGGGCCCACCGCAGCCATACGGGACAATGAACGCATGCGGATCTCAGCCAGGGCGGACTACGCGGTACGAGCCGCGCTGCAACTCGCCGCGTCACGGGACGACGGGCCGCTGAAAGCCGAGGTTATCGCTGCCGACCAGGACATCCCGCACAAATTCCTCGAAAGCATCCTGAACGACATGCGCCGGGGAGGTCTCGTGCTCAGCCGACGCGGCGGCAACGGCGGCTACCGCCTGGCCGGGCCCGCCGAGTCCATCAGCATCGCCGACGTCATCCGCGTCGTGGACGGACCGCTGGTCTCTGTGCGCGGGGTCCGCCCTCCGGAGCTGTCCTACACCGGCCCGGCCGAGTCGCTGCTCCCCTTGTGGATCGCGCTGCGGTCCAATGTGCGCGAGATCCTCGACGGCGTGTCGCTCGCCGACGTCGCATCCGCCCAACTCCCCGCAGACGTGTCCGCGCTGGCGGAGGCCCCGGGCGCCTGGATAAACCCCTGACGTTCTTGTCAGTTCAGCCCTTCTCATAATCCGAGATGGGCCAGTCCATATTACGAACACCCTATTGGGGGCAGGCCCCACCTTCTGTCACGATCCCTAGCAGTCAGGTAGGAAAACTAGGCAACAGCGGGGGTGCGGCCATGAGAACGCTCGACTGCAGCGGCCGGTTGCTGCCCCGCCTGACCTCGCGTCGCCACATCGACTTCGGCCGTGTGTCCAGCGCCATCTGTCGGCCCGTCCAATAGCGCACTCGCGCCCTCCTGACCCCATGTTTCAGGCGTGGCACTCCGATGCCTGACGCGCGACCTCCACTACGCCGCAACCCATCCCTCCCCCCGAGCCGGCATTCCTGCCGACGAGGGCGGGCGAGTGGAGTACTGGTGCGCGCCCATGCACCTCACTCCTCGCACTCAGTACCTCCCTGATCACCCATCCCCTGAGAGGACACCTCCGTGTCTGCCGCAAGACCGCTCACCGTCCCGCGCACCATCGCCGTCATAGCGGCGCTCCCCCTCCTGCTGACCGCCTGCGGGTACGGATCCAAGTCCACTGACGACGGCAAGAAGACCGCGGTTGCGGCCGGCGCCAAGAAGCTCTCCGCCGACGAGGTGAAGATCGGCTACTTCCCCAACCTCACGCACGCCACCGCTCTCGTCGGCGTCCAGGAGGGGCTGTTCCAGAAGGAGCTCGGCGGCACCACTATCAAGACCGCGACCTTCAACGCCGGCCCTTCCGAGATCGAGGCGCTCAACGCCGGCTCCATCGACATCGGCTGGATCGGCCCCTCCCCCGCCATCAACGGCTACACCAAGTCGAACGGCAAGAACCTGCGCATCATCGGCGGTTCCGCCTCCGGCGGCGTGAAGCTGGTCGTCAACCCGAAGAAGATCAAGTCCCTGAAGGACGTCAAGGGCAAGACGATCGCGACCCCGCAGCTCGGCAACACCCAGGACGTCGCGTTCCTCAACTGGATCGCCGGCCAGGGCTGGAAGGTCGACGCCCAGAGCGGCAAGGGCGACGTCTCCGTCGTCCGCACCGACAACAAGATCACACCGGACGCCTACAAGTCCGGCTCCATCGATGGCGCCTGGGTGCCCGAACCGACCGCCTCCAAGCTTGTGGCCGAGGGCGCGAAGGTGCTGCTCGACGAGTCGACGCTGTGGCCCGACAAGAAGTTCGTGATCACGAACATCATCGTGTCGCAGAAGTTCCTGAAGGAGCATCCGGACGTCGTCGAGGCCGTGCTGCGCGGCTCGGTGAAAACCAATGCGTGGATCAACGCCAACCCGCAGAAGGCGAAGGCGTCCGTGAACGCGGCGCTGGCGAAGCTGTCGGGCAAGGCGCTGCCCTCCGCCGTCATCGACCCGGCCTGGAAGTCCATCACCTTCCTCGACGACCCGCTGGCTTCGACCCTGAACACGGAGGCGGAGCACGCGGTGAAGGCCGGCCTGCTGGACAAGCCCGACCTGAAGGGCATCTACGACCTCACGTCGCTCAACAAGGCCCTGCAGGCCGAGGGCAAGAGCAAGGTCGACGACGCCGGTCTGGGCACCCGTTAACGACGGGAGGACCGATGAGTTCCCAGGAGGTGACGCCCATGGCCGCCACGATCAGCAAGGCCGTCGAGGACTCGACGTCGGTGACACACGCCGCCGTTGTCGGGCACGTCTCGAAGTCCTTCCCCGCGCCGGGCACGCCCGGCGGACATCAACTCGTGCTCGACGACATCACGCTCGACGTCGCACCAGGCGAGTTCGTCACCCTCCTGGGAGCCTCCGGCTGCGGCAAGTCCACCCTGCTCAACCTGGTCGCGGGACTGGACCTGCCGTCCGCCGGCTCGATCGCCACGGACGGCCGGCCCGCCCTGATGTTCCAGGAGCACGCCCTGTTCCCCTGGTTGACCGCGGGCAAGAACATCGAACTCGCGCTGAAGCTGCGCGGGGTCGCCAAGCCGGAGCGCCGACGGGAGGCAGAACGGCTGCTGGAACTCGTGCGGCTCCAGGGCGCGCACCACAAGAGGGTGCACGAACTGTCCGGCGGCATGCGGCAGCGCGTCGCGTTGGCCCGTGCGCTGGCCCAGGACAGCCGGCTGCTGCTGATGGACGAGCCGTTCGCCGCGCTGGACGCGATCACCCGCGACGTACTGCACGACGAGCTGACCCGCATCTGGCAGGAGACAGGGCTGTCCGTGCTGTTCGTAACGCACAACGTGCGCGAGGCGGTGCGGTTGGCCCAGCGGGTGGTGCTGCTGTCCTCACGGCCCGGGCGGATCGCCCGAGAGTGGTCGGTCGACATCCCGCATCCGCGCCGTATCGAGGACAGCGCGGTCGCCGAGTTGTCCGTCGAGATCACCGAAGAACTGCGTACGGAGATCCGCCGCCATGGGCGGCACTGACATCGGCGTCGGCACCGAGAAGGAAAACGCCCGCACCACCTGGCAAAGCGCCAGCTCACCCGGACAATCCGGCCTCGGCATGACCGCGCAACCAGATGGCACACAGCGGGTATGGCTCGCCACCCCCGACGGCCCCTCCGAGCGCCGGACAGCAGCGCTCGGCCGTGGAGAGGGTCACAGTGAACGGTTGACCCTGCTCATGGCGTCTGGGCGGGCGGGCTGGGGGGAACATTGGGGTGGCGCCCCTCCGGAGCCTCTGGTGCGGCAGCGATACTGATCGCTCCTTGAGCGGTGTTCGAGGCAGCTTTGATGCCGAAGTACGCCGTGGTCGTGGTGCTTACGGCGGTGAACGCGGCGGTGAGCATACTGACGATCACCGGGCCCGCGTTGGGCGTTCCTGCCGCCTTGATCACACCGATCGCAGCGGCGGTCGTGATGGCGGCATCGCCGACGAGCACGACTGCCAAGCCGGCGTACGCGCGAACACGTTCGACTCCGAGTTGCAGACGGTTCCGGCTGAGGTCGGGTGTCTCGTTTCGGGTGGCCATCGCGATCCCCCTCCGCGCGGCTTGGTCCGAAGACCGTAGCGCTGGGCCCTACTCACGCCAAGGGGGGCATTGCCACCGCACCGGCGCGCTGCTGCGGCCGGGATTGCAGTGCTCATCTGCGGCTCCAGAGCCGACGCATGAACGGCCGTCTGCATCCCCACTCGTGCTCCTCCGCTACGCCCGCAAGGTCGCAGTCCAGCAGCGGCGGCCCTGCCTCAGCTCGATCAGCGGATCGCAGACAAGGAAAGCCGCGAGGCCGAGCGGCGGCACGGCGAGGAAGGGCACCGGACGCCGCCTGAGTGGTACGTCGAGCGGGACCTCGAGCGCCGGCCCGGTCCCGGCTGAGCGCCGCGAGACCTGCGTCCATGGGGGGCATTGTGGCGGGTGCTGCGGACGCCGTGGGCGCCCCGACGGCGGCCCGGATCCACCTCCTCAGCTCCTACACGCCGCTGCCACACACGGGTGACGGATCCATCTGACGGACACCGGCTCAGGACCGGGCTATCGCCGAGGACGCCCGCCTGCCGAACCGCCGCCCCTCATAGGCCACGGCTTCCACCACGATTGAGACGGGGGTGTGATGCCGGCGATGGTGTGGTGTCAGCCCGCCCGATCGCCGTCCTGGCAAGATAGCGACATGGAACGTGTGCTTGGAATCGGCGGATACTTCATACGCGCGGCCGACCCGGGAGCCCTGAATGCGTGGTATCGCGATTGCCTGGGCCTGGACGCCGATGAGAACGGCCTGTGGCGTCAGGAAGCCGGGGTGACGGTGTTCGCGACGTTCGAGTCCGAGACCGACTACTTCGGGTCCCGCGCCCAGCAGACCATGCTCAACTTCCGAGTCCGCGACCTGGATGCGATGCTCGCGCAATTGCGCGCCAAGGGAGCGGACGTGGCCCAGGAGACTCAGGAAATGGAGGGTGTCGGTCGATTCGGTTGGGTCACCGATCCGGAAGGCAATCGGCTGGAGCTGTGGCAGCCCGCCTGACCACGTCATCACGCAGGCAGAAACGTGCCTGTGTCCGACCGTGCTGGCCGAGCGCGGGTTCGCCTGGTGGCGCAGCGTAGCCCACCCTGCCGGCATCCGGCCCGCGCCCCCGACCGCTGGCGTGTCCTGTGAAGTCCGTCCGACCACCGACCGGTCTCCCAATCGTCAACTTCCGTGCGCTGCCAGGACAAGCCGCAGCCGTGGCCAGGCCGCGGGGCCCGTCCAGCCGGTACGCCTCAGAACGGGCGGCCCGGCTCGGTACGGGTTCGCGGGCGTCCGCTCAGCGGTGGCGTGCCCGTCCCACCGCTGCGGCCAGTGTCAGGGGCACGGTCAGGAGGGCCGCCAGCCAGAACAGTGGCCGGTAGTCGTGCGCCTGAGCGGTGGAGGCCGCGAGCCCGCTGGCCACGGCGCTGCCCACGTAGAGCGCAACGCCGAACAGGGCCACGCCGGTTGCGCGAGCCGTCGGGGACAGGCCCGTCGCCCACGACTGGATCGTGGAGTGCATGAAGGACCAGCCACCGCCGAGAAGCAGTGCGACCACGACGAGGACCCCGGTGGACTGGCTGTACCCGGCGAGCAGGTACGCCAGAGCCATCTGCACACCACCGGCCACGATCAGACACACGGCAGACCACTGCCCCACGAGTCGCTTGACCACCTGCGCCGCAGCCATGGAACCGACCCCGTACAGGGCCGCGACCGCGCCGGCCAAGGTGGTGGCAACTCCATGTGCTTCCAGGGCCGGGGCCAGGTAGGTGAGGAAGCCGAGTAGCACCGCCCCCTCCAGCATCGCCACCGCCATCACGTACCACTGCCACGACGAGGACAGGACCACGCGGAAGGGCGCCAGCAGGGACCCGGAGGTTGCCCGCTCGGGTTCGGGCAGGCGGCGCAGGGCAACCGCCAGGTAGGCGGCGGGGACGCCGGGCAACGCGAACACCAGTCGCCACGTGAGGTAGTGCGCCAGCGCCCCGGCGACGACCGTGGCCATGGCGGTGCCCAGCGCGAAAGCGGTCATCAGCTCGCTGAGCGGGCGTTGCCGTATCTCGGCGGGCACCGTGTCACCCACGTACGTCAGGGAGGCGGCGATGGAGGCGGCGAAGAACGCACCGGCCAGGGCGCGGGCCCCGATCAGCACGGGGGCGTCCGGAGCGAGGGCCGAGGCCAGGGCGGCAAGTGCGGCGCCGGTCAGCGACACCCGCATCACCCACACGCGGCCCCATCGGTCGCTGGCCACCCCCCACACGGGCTGCATCAGCCCGTAGGTGAGGTAGTAGCCGCTCACGGCGAGCGCCACGGTGGGCAGCGGGGCCCCGAGCCGGGGTCCGATGAGAACCAGCATGGGCGCGATGCAGAAGCGGTCGAAGTTGCTGACGAATCCAGCGGTACGCAGCAACCGCAAGGAGGACGCGGGCAAGGTCGCCACCGGTGTCGACGCGGTGGTGGTCACGGGGGTACAGGCTTCCTTCCAAAGGGGGTTCGACGAGAACGGGTGACAGAAGGGACCGACCCTGGACGGATGCGGTCCGCCACCAGTTCAACACCGGGCTCCTCGGGGCGGAGACCGCTGGCTATTACCATCACTCACAGCCTGCCGGTACGACATCGCGCTTGCTGACGGCAGCATCAGAACAGGGCACGCGTCCGGGCGGACGCCCGCTGTCCGAAGGAGAGGCACGATGACTCGCGGCAGGCTGTCGCCCCTGGACACCTGCACATCGCCCACTGCGGACCGCGGTTCCTCCTCGGCCACGGCCGGCCGCCGGCGCGGTGTTCGGTGACCGCCGCACGCACGCCCTGGGGCGAGTCCCCCCGCCGTGAACTGGGGGCCTTCCTGCGTTCTCGCCGTGAACGGCTGACGCCGGAAGACGTGGGCCTACCGGATGCCCCAGGCCGCCGGACACCGGGGCTGCGGCGGGCCGAGGTCGCGGAACTCGCCGGCATCAGCGTCTCCTGGTACACATGGCTGGAGCAGGGCCGGGTGCGTACCTCGGAGCAGGTGCTGCGTGCCGTAGCGCGGGTGCTGCGGCTGAATTCCGCGGAAACCGCGCACGTACTGTCGTTCGTCGAGGAGAGCGGACCGCCCGCCGACGCTCCCACCTGGGTGTCGCGCAACCTGCTCAGTCTGGTGCATGCCATGACACCGCACCCGGCCGTGGTGCTCGACCCGCACTGGGACCTGCTGGCATGGAACGCCGGGTACGCCGCGCTACTGACCGATCCGGCGCGGCTGCATCCCAAGCAGCGCAATCTTCTGTGGCTGGTGTTCCGCTGGCCGCCGGCCCGCACCCTGCTCGCCGACTGGGAACACGAGGCTCGCGCGCTGCTCGGCCAGTTCCGGTCCCGGGCCGCTCGTCGGCCGCACGATCCGCGGTTCGCCGAACTCGTCGGCGAGTTGATGTCCGACGGTGACGCAGCCCGCTGGTACGAGCGCCGGGAGACAGCCGGATTCCAGCCTTCGATACGTCGTTTCCAGCATCCGGCCGCGGGCGAACTACGCCTGCGATACGTGAAGCTGGCCGCCGTCGATGAGCCCGGTCATCACTTCCTGGCCTACCTGCCCGATGACCGGGACACCGAAGACGCCCTGCGACGCCTGCAGGCAAGCGTGTGAGCCCCGCAGGCCAGGTCGTTCAGCATTTGCCGACGATTGACTGATTTGAGTCGCCCAGATAGCTCGGGTTGAGTCTTCCGGCGCCGCCAACGGGCGCGCGGCCAGTCGCGATGTCCCCGAGGGTTGGCAGCGCGGCGTAGCTCGCCTCGTACACGGTGCCCTGGTGGCACAGCGCCGACCAAAGGCCGCGCACAAGGTGAAACATTTGTTCGGCCGTCCGGGCGACACACGTCAGCAGCTGAGTGCAGGGCGCCAATTATCACGTCGACGCCGAGCAGATGCGCGACGAGCACGAGACCATTCAGGTCGGGGTCTTCCGGCTCGCGGATGAGAGCCGGAAGACCTAACGTGAAGGGAGAAATCGATTCCCGCAGGGCAGCGAGGCAGTGGGCCATGCGTAAACCCGAGGAAAATCCCGAAGGACAGTCCCAGGGACAGCCCGAAGGACACAAGGACGAAGCCCGTCCGTCTCGCCGCGATTTCGTCAGACTTTCCGGTGTCACCGGAGCTGCAGCACTCCTGGCCGGTGCCGGAGGGGGTACGAGCCTGGCCGCCGGAACAGACCATACCCAGCAAGGGGGGAATCTCCCGCTTTCGTCCCCGACCCCATCTCCCAGCGCGTCCCCCTGCCCGAAACCCTCCACCGCGTGCGGCGACCCGAACGAACAAGGCGTCCTCCTTTGGGACAAGGTCCGGGTTTGCCTGAAACAGAAGCAACCGCCGCCGCAAACTTCCTGCCTCAATACGACGGCCCACTATGTCATTCTTCACGGCTCCCCCGAGACGGATCACAACTACCTGCTGGTTCCCACCTGCCGCATCAAGGGCATAGAATGCCCCTTCATCTGGGGCCCGCCGGCGTATCCGTTCTACTGGAACGACGCATGGAATGAGGCCCAGGCATCGGGGGCCGCCCCAGTCAAGTACTCCGATATCGGTTTGGGAATCAACTCGAAAAAGGATCGAACCGAGCAGCAACTACATATTCATATGGCAGGTATCCTGCCGGGAGTGCAGGGACAGCTCAATAAGCTCGAAAAATCAGGTGACATCACGAGCGACCCGAAGAAATGGCAGCAGCAAATTATGCCTGTCGAGGGCTTTGACCACAAGAAGAAGCAGAAAGTCACTCGCACCTATCGGGCGCTCGTATTGACCGGCAAGGCCGACTTGAACCAGAATATGTTCCAATTTCTGGGAAGGTATGTTACTGCAGCGCAGGCGGATATGGAGAACCAGACGATGGTCGTGACGCCGAGGAACGCGGGCGGCTTCTATGTCCTGAACAGCGATCCTGCGCTAAGCGGCGGGGGAACGGGCACCTGTGATTTGCTGCTGGTTTACGACAAGGCCAACCAGTAACGGAGAGCCGGACGCCTCTTCCTCCAGCGGCTGTTGAGACTCGGACTCATCGACTCCAACGACCCGCGGCGCGGGCACCACCGGCTCAGGAAGAGCTGGTCGCAAGCCAGCAGGGCGAGGAGGTCGGCGTAGGTGTTCCTCCCGCGTTTGTTGTGCGACACCACGAGGAAGCTCCCGTGAGCGAGATGACCAGTGAACTTCTCCGCTGGACAGTGGAACGGCCGCCCACAGCCACATCGTCGTCGACCTCAAGACGGGCCAGACGGTGGGCACTGTGACCAGCGTCGAGTACGCGGTGTTCGGCACCTGGGGCAGCCGGCTCGGAAGCCATGGCGAGCGCGTCACCGAACTCGATCCGGCAATGTGGACCGGCTGGACGTACGCAGGCGACGGAGGCCAGATCCAGTAGTTCTCCTACTGATCCGATTCGCCGCCCGACCACCCGGGTCCGCGGGCGCCACAGCGCCCGCGGACCCGCGGCGTCACAGAGGACGGCCGACGCCGGCCTCGGCCTACCCGGACCGGCGGGACGGGCCAGGTTCTCAGCGCTGCTGGACGAAGGCGCGGCCTTCGTGGCGATTGGCCGTGCAGGAGCGTTTCTCCGCAGCTGTCAGCTTGCGGGTCCTCACCACGACGGCGTTGTTCTTGCCGTCCGTACCGTTCTCGGCGGGACCGGTGACGGTGTCCTCGAAGAACCAGTAGTAGTGGCCCCACTCAGGGCTGTCGTAGTGCGTCTGCCAGGTACCGGTGACTTGCTGCATCACCTGCGCCCTGGAGATCCAGCCCACTTCGCCGGGCTTCACCGTCATGTTCAGTGAGCTGCTCTCGGCGTGCGTACTTGACCAACTGTGGTTGTAGCTCGCCGTCACGCTCAGGTCGATAATGCCCGCGATCTTGCCGCCGGCGGTGACCGAGAGACCGAGCGAGTCGGTGGTGCCCACCGTGTCGCTCCACGTCATGGTCTGGGTGGCGTCCGAACTGCTGCAGTTGAACAGGTAGTCGGAGACCTGACGGAAACTGCCGAGGTACGCCTTGGCCAACTGCGGAGAGTTGAACGTGCACTTGCCCGTGCCCGACTCGCAGTCCGCGCTGAGTTCCTGACGGGTCGGTTGCTCCCCGGCAGCGGCGGGCACGGCGACCGCCGCGGCGAATCCGCATGTGGCCAACGAAATGGCAACCATGCGGCCGCCGTACCGCTTGATGCGGTTCATTCTCATCGTGCTTCTTGCCTCTCGAACTGATGGGGGGATCGGTGAACCGACGCGCAAGAGGCACGAACCGCTCTGATGCAGCGTCAGTGTTACCGCCTGTGCGTGTGAGACTGTCTCAAACGCCGGGCACAGCTACACCAAGAGCAGGCAAAGTTGTAGTTGATGATGACATCAACGTGCGGCGGGATCAGCTGCTCGTCCGTCCAGCGCCGACTCGCGGGCGGCCAGTTGCTGCAGGAACTCGGGCCGGCGGAGCTGCTGTCAGCTGGGACGCAGCAATGTCTCAACGACCCAGTCCACGTAGCTGCTGTGGTCGACTTCCCTGGGGAGTGACTCGGGGACAGCATGGCTGAGTTGAGTGTGGCCGAGGTAGCTCGTGTACGCCAGCAGGGCTCGGTCGCGCGCGGCTCTCGGCTGATAGCCCAGGTCGGTGAAGAGCTGTGCCACATAGGCGATGCGCCGGTCGGTCACCCGCCGCAGTACGGGGGCCACCTGGGGGTGGGCGGCCGTAGCGAGGAGGGCGACTTCGAGGGGGTCCTCTTCGGCTGCTCTTGTGACCTCGGCGAACAGGTGGCGCAGGCGCCGCTCCGGGCCCTCCTGCCGGTCGACGGCGGTGATGATGGCCTCGGTGTTGGTTTGCTCCCAGCGGGCGAGTGCCGCTTCGATGAGCGCTTCGCGGTTCGCGAAGTGCCAGTAGAAGCTGCCCTTGGTGGTGCCGAGGCGCGCGGCGAGCGGCTCGACTGCGACTGCCGCGAGGCCTCCTTCGCCTATGGCGGTGAGTGCCGCGTCTGCCCAGTCCTGAGCGCTGAGTCGCGGCCGGCTGCGGCTGCCTGAGGCGCCACGCCCGCGTCTGCCTTCGCCCCCGACGTGTTCTCCGTGAGCCGGATTCGTCGCCTGCACCATGACCATACGGTACCGTATGTCAAAACATACGGTATCGTATGGAGGTGCACGATGCGCAGACTCCGCACGGTTCGCAACGTTCATGAACGCACCATCGAGGCTCCGGCTAAGACCGTGGGTGCACTCCTCGACCAGCTCGCCAGTGCCCACGACCCACTCTGGCCTGCTCCCTCGTGGCCTCCCATGCGCTTCGACCGCCCCCTCGGCGTCGGAGCCGACGGCGGACACGGTTTCGTCCGCTACCACGTCACCGCCTACGAGCCCGGCCGCCGCGTCCGCTTCCAGTTCCTCCCTGCCGGGAAGGGTCACCACGAGCTGACGGTGGAGCCCGTGGGGCCGGGCAACTGCCTGATGCGCCACGTGCTGGAACTGTCGCAACGCCGCCGAGATCGCCCGGCGTGGCTGCTGGCGATCCGCTGGGCGCACGACACTGTGGTTGAAGAGCTCCTGGACAACGCCGAGCGAGTCGCGACGGGGACGGTCCGTCGCCCCTCCCGATGGTCCGCCTGGGTCCGGGTGATCAACCGCGTGCTGTGGGAGCGGCCGGTCGCCGTTCCCATACCCTCATCCGCCCACCTGGCCCGTGCGGCGTTCGACCGGACCGACTTCGTCGATGCCTGGCAGATGAGGCTCCGGCCTGGAATGCCGCAGACGCCCGAGGCCTGGCAGCACGTGATGCCCGGTTTCACGCAGCACGCATGCCAGAACGGTGAACTGCTGATGGGCGACGATGCCGGCCACCTGGACTTCCGGGCCTCTCTTCTGCTCCACGACAGCCGGGTCACCTTCACCACGGTGGTCAAGATTCACAACTGGCGCGGCCGGCTCTATTTCGCCGTGGTGAGACAGTTGCATCCCCTCGTGGTCCGAACGATGCTCCGCCGCGCCCATCGGCGCATCGCCCGGTCGACGCCCAGCGCCGGCCAGCGGGCGCTGCCGACCGAGGTGCCACGGCACGCAGCAGACGAACACGTGCCATGAAGAGGGCAGGGCGCCGCCTCGATCCTCAGGGCGGGCTGCGGCTGACGGAGGGAGTTCGCGGAGCGAGGCCTGCTTGGCGGCCGACTCATGTCGGACTGGGCTCGGGAGTGGGGTGGGCCCTTCGGCACCAGTTGCCCGACTCCGGGCACGCGGGTCAAGTCGGCCCAGCGAGCGGGTCGGTGGGCTGCCAGACAACCGGAAGTACTGCATCGACACGGTCTCGGCGCGCCAAGGACAGCAGTTGATCCATGATCGTGCTACCGGTGGGTGCACTGCTCCTGGTGGCTTGCGACTACGGAGGCGGGGCGCGGCTGATGTGGGATATGCAGCCAGCAGCCACGGAGTGCATGGCCAGGTCCGACGGGCTTCCGCGTGATCGCCGGGATCCTGGCGATCGTCGCGCTCGTGACTCGCCTCATTCAGCCAGCCGGCGGCTGAAGGCTTCCAGCTGCAGGGCAGTGACAGGAGCTGTACTGCACACTGACCCTCTTCCAACCCACGGGAAATGCTCGGCAGTTGGCCTGACGGAGGGATGAAGCCGCCGGCCGCCAGGCCCTCCTCGCACTCGCCCACCTCCACAACCCAGTCCGGGGCCGCGGCCGATGAGTCCCACAACCCGATCTGGGCCGCGCCTTGTGACTCGGCCCCCGTAGCCGCCGCGACGGCCTCCGCCACGGAGCCAGTGCCGATGCTGCCTCGATCTCGACCGGATGGCGGTCGGCCTTCACCGGCGGACGTCCTTGTGTGCGTCTCGGCCCGCCAGCCGTGCGTAGCGCCCGCGGTGGCGAACGAGCGGGCCGCCCTCCGTGGCCGGTGCGACCCGGTGGACCCGGGAGACCACGATGTCGTGGTCTCCGGCTCGATGCTCGTCCATCACGGTGCACTCCAACCAGGTCAACGCGCCGTGCAACACGGGCATCCCGCCGGCCGAGGGCGTCCAGGGGACATCGTCGAACTTCTGTGCGCCGCCGCTGGAGAGCCGCACGGACACGCCGTCCTGGTCCTCACTGAGGATGTTGACGCAGATGCCGTCGGCCGCACGCATCCGAGGCCAGGTGCGACTGGTGACCGCGATGCAGAAGAGGACCAGCGGTGGTTCGAGTGACACCGAGACGAACGAGGAGACGGTGAGGCCGAGTGGCCGGCCGCCGTCGTCGAGCGCTGTCACGGCGACCACCCCGCTGGCGAGGCAGCTCAAGACGTCTCGGAACCGTTCCGCGCGCGAGGCCGGCCACGCTGTCCCCGACGAGCCGATGTGCGTACCCGCGGCTTCAGCCACTGAGCCCCCTGCCGTCGTCGACAGTGGGGTAGGCAGCGTCTGCCACTGCTCCTTCGGCGTCGGCGCGCAGCGGCCTCGACGTCAAGCGCCGGCCGTCGCCCACCAGGCATTTGCCGGTGGCGAGGTCGAACTCCCAGCCGTGCATCTGACAGGTCAGTACCCCGTCGTCGACCGTGCCGAAGGCGACCAGATCCGCGTTCATGTGCGGGCACCTGCGCTGAATGACGCGGTCGCCCGCCCGTGCGAAGTCCTTGATGTCGGACGACTCCTCGAAGCAGCTCTCGACGAAGGTCATACGCTCGACGGACAGGCACTGGAAGAACGTGTAGACGTACTCGTTGTAGCCGTCCCGGCGGGAGGCCCCGAACCGGCAGGACAGGAACAGTTCGTTCGCCCAGTCCTCCACGCGCTGCCGGACAAGGTCCTCGACCAAGGGCCTGGCCACCCGGAACCGGTCGCGCCACCTTTCCCCCGCGTACCGGGCGACTCGGCGGTCGAGGAAGTCGAAAACTATCTGTTCGCAACTGTCACCGTCCACGACCTCGAGCAGTACGCGTCCGTTGACCCTGGCGCAGACGTTGTCGGCGATCGCCAGGAGGGGCTCCACCCACTCCTTCAGCTGACCGAGCAGGTCGCTGCGGTCGGTGGGCAGTGCGGTCTTGCCGGCGTCGATCAGCGGTTGCACCTTGCGCTTGTAATCCAGGAGATAGCTGCGGCGGTCGTCCCTGATCCGGGCGATCTCGGCCTCGGGGACCTGATCGATCTCCGCGGTGCCGTCCGGTGCGAGGGTGACGACCGTGCCGGGCAGGAAGAGATGACCGTGCTCATGGCCCCGCTCCCGAAGGAACCGCAGGAAGGCGAACTGGTCGGGGAAGACATTGGTTTCGTCGTTCGCCAGGTCGTTCAGATCGAACAGGTCGTCGTCCAGGAAGCAGGTCGGACCGGCGAAGGGGAAGACATGGGCGGCACCGTAGTGCTCGATGTAACTCACCGCTCGGGACATGCCGTTGTACCGCTTGCGGAGTCCGATGTCGGCCTTCTCCTCGTCGGCGAAGTCGTACACCATGGGATACCAATTCGCGCCGGTGAACTGCACGAAGTGTCCGTGGAGCGGGCCGAGCCGGGCAATGGGCACGGTCTCGACGGGGCGGGAGTCGTTCTGGTTGTAGATCCGTACCCGGCCGTCGTCGACGACCAGCCCGGAGTCGCCGACCGGGCTCTTGGTGGGCTTGGTCAGGGCGTTTACCAGTACGCGCAGGCCGCCGTCGAGCTCGACGACCTCGTTGTTGCGCGTCTGGACGAAGTTCCGGAACCCCAGCGCCTCCAACTCCCGGCGCAGCTCGGGCACAGGATAGTCGGGGAGCAGGACGGTGGTGTCCTTGGACATGTGCTCGTGCAGGAACTGCGCGTCGAAGTGATCGCGGTGCAAATGTGAGACGTACAGGTACTCGGCGTCGGCGAACTGCCTCGGGTCGATGCCGCTGTTGTCGGGGAACGGTACCCATGAGCCGTAGAAGGCCGGATTGAACCAGGGATCGCACACGATTCGGCCGACGGCGGTCTCAAGAAGGAGCCCGGCGTGGCCGAGCGAGGTGATGCGCACGTTCTTTCTCCTCAGGGTGATTGTCCCGCGGGCGCGGAGCGGGAACTCGTGGGTGCCGGGGTCGGCCCGGTCAGAGAACCTCGACCTGCGAGCCATGCGTGCGTCGACGGCAGTCGAAGACGTAGCCGGCGTGTTGCACGACTTCGGCGAAGTCGAAGGAGTCGTGGTCCTCCAGCACGACCACCACGTCCGCGCGAGCGAGTTCGGCCGGGGTGCCCTCGACCTGGCGAGCCCCTTCGAGGGCCTCGCGCGTGCCGGGAGCCTCCGCGGGCACGTGCGGGTCCACGACGTACACGTCGGCGCCGAGCCTCCTGAATTCCTTGATGACCCGGGCGGTGAGCGACTCCCGCACGTCGTCGGTGTTCCGCCGGGCCAGGCCCAGCAGCAGCACCCGTGCTCCGTTGACGGCCCGCGCTCGGGAGTTCAGGCCTTCCGCCACGCGCCTCGCCACGTACAGCGGCATGTCGTGGTTGATGTCGTACGCGGAGTCGACGATCTGGAAGCGCCGGCCGATGCCCCGCTCGACCCACCACGCGAGGTAGTGGGGGTCGATCGGCAGGCAGTGGCCCGCGACTCCCGGCCCCGGGGTGAACTTCATGAAGCCGAAGGGCTTGGATGCGGCCGCCTCGATGGCCTCCCACACATCGACCCCGAGGGCGTGGCTGTGGACGGCAAGTTCGTTGATGAAAGCGATGTTGACGAAACGAAAGGTGTTCTCCAGCAGCTTGGCCAGTTCGGCCTCCGCGCAGCCGGACACCCGCACCGTCTGCCCCACCACTGACCGGTAGAAGGCGTCGACGGCCTCGAGTGACGCTTCGTCGATGCCCGAGACGAGCTTGGGCGTGTTGTGCAGGCCCCACTCGGGTTGCTGGGGGGCCATCCGTTCCGGGCTGAAGCCCAAGTGGAAATCGCGGCCGGCCATCAGGCCCGACCCGGATTCGATGAGGGGGCGCACGACCTCCGTGGTGGTGCCGGGGTATGTGGTCGACTCCAGCACGATCGTCGCGCCCGGGCTGAGCACACGGGCCAGCATGCTCGCGGCGCTCTCGATGCAGCTGAGGTCCGGCGCCCCGTCACGCAGCGGGGTCGGCACACTGATCACGGCGATGTCGAATCCGCTGAGCTCGTTCTCGTCGCTGGTGGGCCGATAGGTCCCGTTGGCCAGGAGAGGCGCGATGTCGGCGCCGGGAATACCGCTGATGTACGACTCGCCGCTGGCCAGCCGCTTCACCTTCCATTCGTCCGTGTCATACCCGATGACCTGGTGTCCGGCCTCGGCCGCGCGGAGCGCGAGCGGGAGTCCCACATATCCTTGCCCGACGACGACTACACGCACTGGTGTGCTCCTCTGACTCAGGTGGACTTGCTGTGTGCTGCGCGGTGGGTGTGTGTGATGCGCCGTCAGCGGCGGCGGAGTACGAAACAGCTGTTGAGGAGCCGCCCTTCAACACCGCGCCAGCGAAAGGCCGTTTCAGGTTCCTGGGGCCACTTGAGGTAGTGCAGGTTTCCCACGACCTCGGTGCGTCCTGAGTCGCAAAACGCGATCTTCGAGGACTGGCCTCCGTCCAGGTGGTAGGCATCGCGCAGGGAGATTCCCTCCCGGTCCAACAGGTCAGCCACCTCTGTGGGGGACACACCGCGAAAGGAATCGGTCAGTGGCGCACCGTCAAAGATCCGGAAGATAATGGCCCGTTCGGTCGTCCAGACGAGCGTGCGGGCGTACCGCACGTCGCGGAACGGGGAGACTCCCAGGGATTCGTCGTACGCCGGGACGGTGCCGGCCGCCGCGTCGGCGACGCTCGGGCCCAGCGAGACGCCGCTCGAGAGCTGGCCGGCCGCGAGGCCGGCGATACTGCAGATCTCCACCTGGGCGCCCGCGCGCAGCTCGCGCGCATCCGCCGCGTCGGCCCGCAGTACGAAACTTCCGGCAAAGAGGTCCGCTCCGCCACCGGGGTGGACCCCGCTGATCACGTGACTGCCCGCCGCGGTACGCGACACCACGGCGTCGACGACCGCTCCGGCCTTCGGGGTGATGTTCTCCTCGGCCCGCACGAAGCGTATGAAGCCGGTCCGTGGGTGGTCCTCGTATCTGATCCGGCAGTTGGCGGCGCCGAACACGGCCAGCGTGCCGTTTCCGATGGCGGCCGACGCCCCGGGCTCCTTCGATCCGACCCAGTCGAACAAGCACCCGTCGATGCGCAGGGTCCCGGTCGCGGGCAGCGTTCGCACTGTCGGCCGACCGCCGTGCACCAGGAGCGCGGGCTTCGTTACGGTCGGCAGGCTCACTGTCGTTCCGGCCCGGCAGCAAAAGTCCAGGCACGGTTCGGCCGGCTGATGGGCCGGGTCGTCCGAGACGTAGGAGAAGGAGCCGTTCACGGCCGCGACGACGCAGTCCGCGGCGCACTGGTCACGCAGATGGAATCCATCCGCGTCCGAGACCGCTTCGACACGTACCGAGTCCAGGTGGAGCCTCAGGGTGTGGGCGTTGGTGAACGCTCCGCCGCCGAGTTCCACCGTCTCGGACGCGAAGTGCACTCCGGGAGCGAGGACCTGCCGCCGGGCGGGCAGGCGCACGGCGAACGACCGCTGGTCGCGGGCGATCTCCTGGATGTCCTGGACCTGGTAGCCGTAGGCGCGAAGCACCTCGAGCGCTCGTCGGTCCTCGTCGTGCAGGAGCTGGGACCCGGCAGGGTTCATGCCGCACCTGCCACCGCGTCGCTCAGACTCTCCGGTGTGATGGTGCCGCGGTCCAGCAGGTGCGCCACCCGGCGGCGGACCTGTCGGCCCTGCTCTGCCGAGGTGGCCATGCGGTACGGAACCGTGGCGTTGTCGAGACGGTAGAAGATCACCCCGGCGGCCACTGTCGCCACCAGCGTCCGTGTGCGGGTGCTCGGCGTCCGTTCGGCGTAGTAGGCGTCGAGCAGCGCGGACACGAGTGCCGGCAGTTGCTGCGGCCGGTTGATGTGGTGCAGCAGTATGTGCGCCAGCAGATAGCCCAGGTCGAACTGCGGTCGGCTGCGGTGCACGTTGTCGAGGTCGCAGAACGCGACCCGGCCGTCCGCCAGGCTGAGGTTCTTCGGCGCCAGGTCCCCCAGTACGAGCCGCTGCGGCACCTGGGCGCGCAGTTCCCGGCAGACCTGCTCCAGCACGGGGTGGCCGCCGGCCCGCAGGCAGTAGTCGAAGGTGTGCTCCCGGAACCAGAGGTCGCCCTGGGAGCGGATGGGAACGCGTACGTCCTTCGTCGCTTCGTGGACGTGGCGCACCGCCGCGCCGAGGCGACCGAGTTCCTCCGGGGTGCCGGAACGCTCGTGGAGGTGGTCCTCGTAGCTGCGTCGGTCGGGGAACACATCGGTCATGACCATGGCATGCGCCTGTGGGTGGAACGCCAGGACCTGCGGGAACATCGAGGGCAGCAGTGCGCCGTACACCTCGAGGGCGCGTCGTTCGTCGGCGATGAGGGCAGGGTCGGTGCGCAGCAACGGGATGCGGGCGAACGTGGCCGCGCGCACCTTCAGCACGACGCTGCCGCGATCTCCCTCCACGCGGAAGACATGGCCGACGTTCCCGCCCGTCAGCCGCGTGATCGCGTCGATGTCCCCGACCTGGGCTCGGCAGTCGGCGAGCACGGCGGGCAGGGCGTCGCCCAGCAGTTCCTCGGGAGTGGGCATGGCGACGGCGGAGAGCTGCCCAGTGGACCGGATCACAGGGGCACGTCCATCAGGTCGCATGTGCTCGGGTCGTTGAGACGGACGGCGGGGGCCGCGGTACCCCCGCCGTGCGGCCGGAAGTCGAGCCGGGCCACCGGGGAGCCGTCGACCCACTGCTGGGCCGCCGAGAGGTACGTACCAGCCATGAGAGCGGCGCCACGCCGGTGGTCGGTGAGCTCGGAAGACATCTGCTCCCTGGTGCGGCGGCCGTTGAGGTACTCCAGGAACTCCTGGATCGCCCGGCGGCGGGACGCAGACTGCGTGGGCTCCTCGGGGCCGGACTCCGAGACGGTGGTGAGGGTGTCGTAGTCGAGCGTCTCGTGCTTCTTCCAGCGCGCGTCGAAGCTGCTGTTGCGGAAGACGTGGACCTCGATGTGCCCCTGCCCGCCGACGCGGTACGGGTCGGCGGCGTCGGTGTCCTGGTCGCCCAGCGTCTGCAGCGAATGGTAGTGAATCGCTTGGAAGGGGCCCTGCTGGATGATGTGGCTCTCGTGTCGGACCCGGCCGTTTCCCTTGTAGAGATTGGCGCGCGCGGGCCTGAATCTGCCGCGCTGGGAGAATCCGTTGTGCACGAGGTTGATGCTGCCGAGCGTCATGGTCCTGCCACCGCTCTTGTAGGCCATGGAGACGAACGCGTCGACCTCGCCGAACGCCTCGGTGGCGGCAAGCAGTTGCGCTTGCGTGTAGGGGTTGGCCGCCTCGAACTCCGGAAAGAGGCGCGCGTAGTCGTTCACGTCGAGCTGGGCGAGGAAGTCGCGCGGGCGGCTGAAGTTCGCGTGGATGTCGACACTGTCGAGTTCCTTGCCCGGCCTCTCACCGGCCCGCAGCAGCCAGGGCACGATGTCGAAGAAGTGATACCCCGAGTGGGCGCACTTGCCGTATCCCTGGTCGAACGAGTGATAGGAGATGTCGATGAGCTCGTTCGGCAGGCGCCACTGACCGTCGCTGTGGAAGGACTGCACCGACGTCACCGGGCAGTTGGTCGCTTCCGCCACCTCGGCGACCAGCCGGTGCATACGGAGGAAGGCGGGGTGGTGGCGACGCTGGCACTGGACGGCCACCAGCACCTCGGGACGGGCGCTGCGGACCGCCTCGTAGCGGGCGAGGACTTCGTCGAAGTCCGTGAGGATGGCCGACGCCTGGAAGGGGTCGACTGAGCAATTGGCGTGCACGCTCAGCGGTTTGTCGAGCAGCACACTCAGGCCGCGCTCCAGGGCCCAGTGGGTGTAGACCATGTGGTACGACGGCTCGGTGGAGATCACGACCGCATCGACGGCATGCTCCCGCACCAAGGAGTCCAAGGTCTCGCGCACCGGGGTCGGCAGCGTGCGGCTCGACGCGTCGAACGGCTCGATGAAGGTCACCGGCAACTCGGGCGTGTCGACGGCCGAGTTGAAGGCGGTGATGTCACCGGCCGCACCGGCGACATCCACACCGATGACGGTGCCGACCAGGCCGACCGGCCGACCGGCCCACAGCGTCGGCAGATGGTTCAGGCGCGCGTGCGGGCCAACGCCTATCACGAGGAAATTCTTCACTTCGCCTTCCTTGCCCTACGACTCGCGCCCGGTCAGTTCGAGGTTGCGGATCCGGGCCATGACTCGCCCGGCGGAGTCGGCCAGGGTCACGCTCAGGTTCTGATCGCCTGTGTCCACCACGGCCCAGCCCTCGAAGCGGCTGCTGCCGAGCTCGGTGTGTACGACCAGTTCCTCCACCGCCGTGGGAAGTCCTCCGTGGCGGGCCCCCGGGTGGAAGACGAGTGTCTGGAGCGCCAGATCGAGCAGGCCGACGTCGAAGAAGGCCCGCCCGCGCACGTCCCCGTCCCAGCCCGCTCCGGAGCGCAGCTCGGCCAGGTGGAGCGGGCCGGAACGCCGGCAGGAGACGATCTCGCGGAAGGCCGGTCCGTAGACGATCCCGTTGGCGGCGAACCGTTCTGCCAGGTCGGTCAGGGGGACCGGCTCCGACCCGTCGAGCAGGACATCGATCCGTGGTGCCGGTTTCTGCCCGGTCAGGGGTTCGATCTCAGCGGTCATGTGCTGGAGCGTGACGGGCACCCAGCTGTGGTCGGGACGGATGGGTGAACTTTCCACTCGGACTCGCAGGATGCCGTCCGCCGTGCGCGCGATCAGGGCCCGCAGCTCCCTGGGGCGATCGGGTGCCAGGGTCAGCGGCTGGTGCATGCGCAGGGTGCGCAGGGTGAATCCTCCGAGGTCGCCGAGGCAGGCGGAGGCGGTCTGGCACACCAGCTCGATGAAGAGGGCGAAGGGCACACGGACGTTGCGGTCCACCTGGTGATCGGCCAGGGCCGCGTCCAGTTCCGGCTGGTAGGTCCACCGGGCCTCCCAGCGTCCGGGACCCGTCTCGTAGCACAGGTCCACCAGGTGTCCCCGGTTCGCGCGAGCGGAGCCCCACGGTCCGGTGTCGCGGGTGGTGGTGGCTTCCGGCGGCATGTCCTCGTACCCGAGGCTCACACATGTCGGGACCCGGCTCGGGCTGCGCAGCAGGGCACCGGCCCAGTCGAGTCCTTCGGACACCTCCATGAACCGGACGTCGCGCTGCTCCAGGGCGGCCCGGGAGGAAGGCCGGACCGCCATCCCCACCTCGGCCCACGCAGGCCAAGCCACCGAACGCACGCGGGCTGCCGGGTAGTCGGCGGCCAGGCGGTACGCCGCGGTGGTGAGGAACTCGCTCGCCCCGGCATAGTCGATCTGACCGGGATTGCCGTACGTTCCCGCTGCCGAGCCGAAGAGCATGATCAGCCGGGTCTCGTCGCCGAGGACCGGACTCAGGTTGTAGAGACCGGCGGTCTTGACCGCGACGGTCCGTTCCCATGAGTCCCGGGTCTTCCCGCACAGGTTCCGGCTCGTCTCCACCCCGGCCCCGTGCAGCAGTGCCTGCACCGGCCCGGTGGTCCTGACCAGTTCCTCGGCGAAGCGGCGAGTGGCGTGCCCGTCGGTGACGTCCAGGCACCTGTATTCGGCGCGGGCGCCCAGGTCACGCAGATGGGTCACGGTGCGCAGGACTTCCAGTGAGTTGCTGATGCGGGCCCAGTGGCGTTCGAACGCTGGAGGCAGCAGTGTCGGATCGTCACGGCGCATCGCCGCGAACTGGCGCCGTTTGTGTTCGTCGAGCTCCTCCGCGGACATGCGCAGGAGTTCGTCGCGGTCTCCCACTCCGAGCGCCGCCCTGACATTGACCAGTTCGGTGGTGCCCAGCAGCAGGTAGCGGCACGGCACCTCCTCGGCCATCATGCGTACGACACGAGCGGTCACTCCGCGGCCGCCGCCGGTGGCGAGGACCGTGTCACCGCGTTCCAGCGGCAACCGGCCTGCGGCACCCGGGATGTCGGCGGGCTGCTCGAAGGCGGGCACGAGCGTGGTGGCGTACGCCTGGTTTCCCGCAAGCCCCCTCTCGACGTGTCCGTGTGAGAGGTCCGACACGAGGTCGAGCAACCGGTCGGCGACGGCGGCGGGGGACACCGACGCGCCGATGTCCAGTGCCACGGTGCGGATCACCGGAAGTTCGGAATGCAGTGCGCGTACCGTGCCGTGCAGCAGTCCGGCGAGCGGGTCACCGGGGCGGGCACCGGACTGTCCGAACCTGCCGTCCGCGCGGGTGACCACGGCGAAGCCGCCTGAGCCTTTCTCCGACCAGCGCCGCCCGAGCGGGGACAGCGTGTGAAACAGCGTCCGTGTCATCCCGCTCGCGTAGAGCCCTTCTTCCGGGCGGAAACCCTGGGCGGGGCGGGCCCGAGCGGTGAATCCCGGCAGGAAGAAGACCCAGTCCGGGAGCGGCCCCGAGGTCAGGCGCTCCGACAGCTGCTCCGCTGCGAGCAACGGCCCGTGGTGGTGCGAAGCGTAGGGGCGTACGGTCTCACGCACCGTCACCACCTCGGTGTGGGCTCCGGCCGCACTGAGCCGGGCCAGCGTCTCGCCGGCGAGGCCGTCTCCGTCGCCGATCACAAGCACGCGCCGGTCGGCCAGTTCGTGCCTCACCTCACGCAGGGTGACGGGTGTGGCGATGGGGATCAGTCCGAGCATGTCGTGGCCTTTCGGGCAGTCACGTCGTGGACCGGTGGAACGTCCGTCAGGCCGATGGCCCAGAGCTGGGCGGCGGCACGGCGCACCTGCGCCAGTTCGCCCCCCTGGGGGTGCATCAGGGTGACGGTGCGAACGTCAGCCGACGCGCCGAGACACTCACCCACGAGGGACGACAACGCCCGCTTCGGGCCGACCTCCACGAAGACGCGCGCTCCACGGTCGTACGCGTCCTGGACCATGGTTTCGAAGTACACGGGGAGCACGAACTGGTCGGCGAGGCTCTGCCGGATCCGTCCGGGCTCCGCGTCCCGTGGATACGGCCGTGAGGTGAGCGTCTCGTACACCGGTACCGAAGGTGTGGTGAGGGGCACCGAGTCGAGAAACGCACGGTAGTCGGGTACGGCGTCCCGCAGCAGCGGCGAGTGGAACGCACGCTCGATGGGCAGCACCCGCGCCTCTACCCCGTCGGCGGTCGCACGCTCGAGTACCCGTCCGACGGCTTCGGCGTGTCCGGCGAGGACGACTTGGCGGCGGCTGTTTCGGTTGGCGATGACTACGTCGTTCTCGTCCGCGCCGATCAGACGAGTCGCCTCCGCGGCAGACGTGAACAGCACGGCCATGCCCTGCCCCGGTCCGCCACGCCCCTGGGCAGCGATGGTGCCGCGGCGGTGAGCCGTGCGTAGCGCATCGGCGAACGGAATCGCGCCGGCGGCCGTCAGCGCGGAGACCTCTCCGAAGCTGTGCCCCAGATGGAAGTCGGCGGGCACGCCGAGGCCGTCGAGCCAGTCGCCCAGGGCGGCACTCACCACGAGCGTGGCGACCTGGCAGTTCTCCGTACGGGACAGCCATCGCTCGCCGGCTGCGGGGTCCCCACGCCAGAAGTCGTCGAGTATTCCCGGTATCTCTGTCGCGAGCACATCGGCTGCGGTCCGTACCTTGTCCTCCGCGCCGTCGATCGCGGTGGCCGTTTCTCTCAGCATCCCGGGGTACTGGCTGCCCTGGCCGGGATAGAGCCGGCAGACGCCGCCGGACGGAAGATCCGTCCGCCCGGTGAACACCCCCATGGCGTCCCACTGTCCGGGGGTGAGCTTGTCCGGGCCGGTGGCGAGGTACCTGCGGACCTTGTCGCGCAACGCCTTGGCCGTGTCAGGGCCTGCGCTCCCGTCGACCACCACGCGGTAGGTGTGGCCCGGGTCGGGCGGCGGCGGAGCTTCGCCGTGCTCGGCGAAGGCGGCCAGGGCGCGGTCCAGATCCGTGCGGCTGGGGGCGGTCCAGATCCCGAAGGTCTGCTCCGGGCTCGCCTCGCGCGGCGCGGTCCGTGTCGCCGCGGGCCGCTCGGTCACGGTGGGCGCGTACTCCTCCAGCACGGCGTGGTAGTTGATGCCGCCGAGGCCGAAGGCGTTCACGGCCGCACGGCGCGGGGCACCGTCCTGCGGGGCGGGCCAGGGCCGTGTCCCGGTCAGCACCTCGAACCGCCGCTGCTCCAGTTCGAGGGCTGGATGCGGGTTCTGGTACCCCGGCGTCGGCACGAGTTCACGGCGAAGGAGGCAGAGCACAGTCTTGATCACCGAGGTCATGCCGGAGGCGCCCTTCTGGTGACCGACGTTTCCCTTCGCGCTGCCGAGGAAGACCGTCTCCTGGTTGCCGAGGACGGATGACAGGGCCTCGACCTCGGACCGGTCGCCCAAAGCGGTAGCGGCTCCGTGGCCTTCGACATAGTTGATGCCGGAGGGCGCCAACCCGGAGTCGCGGTACGTGCGTTCCATGGTGAACCGCCGCCCCTCGGTGCTGGGCGCCAGCAGGCTGCGACCCTTTCCGTCGCTACCGCCGCGCACCTCGCGCACGAGCGCGAGGACTTGGTCTCCGTCGCGTTCCGCGTCGGGCAGCCGCTTGAGACAGAGCAGTCCTGCGCCGCCTCCCATGATGAAGCCGTCGCCCTCTTCGTCGTACGGGCGTCCCACACCGTTCGCACTCAGGGCCCGGATCGCGGCCAGCGCCGTGTGGTTGACCAGGCCCACCCCCATGCCCACGGCCCCGCACAGTACGAAGTCCAGGGTGCGCTGGCGCAGTTCCTGCACCGCCAGGGACAGGGCGGCAAGTCCGGTCGCGCAGGCGGCGCGCACCGCATAGCTCTTGCCGCGCAGGTCGAAGGCGCTGGCCAGGGTCGAAGGCAGGGTGGAGCCGAAACCGGCGACCGAGGTGTCCTGGTTCACGGTGTGGAGCTCGAGCGTGGGGTCGTTCCACAGCTCGTCACGGAGCGCGGTCCACGGGGTCTCGACCCCGCGGGCCCGGGCGAGTCTGCGCAGTCGGCGCAGCCAGGGCATGAACCGCAGCGACTGCATCAGCTCAAATTCACGGTCCGAGTCGGGGAGTTGACCCACGATGCAGCCGGCCCGGGTCGGATCGACGGATGCGGTGGCACGTTCGACCGCGCTCGCCAGGTTGGCCGCGCAGGACAGCAGAACGAGGAATTCGTCGGTGAGGCCCGGTACCTGGTTGGGCAGGATGCGGAACCGGGCGTTGTCCACGGTGCCGGGTACGTCGACGAGCGCCGCGTTTTGCAGGTAGTCGGCCTGGCGTCGCAGGCCCGCGTCCTCCAGGTCCAGGTCGCGGCCGGGCACCCGGACACGCAGGTCCTGCCGACTGGCCAGCCCCTCCCGCAGATTGCGCCAGAATGCGGCCGCGTCCGCGGCGTCGGGCTGAACTGCCTCCAGGCCGACGATGGCGATGGGAGTGCGGTCTCGTCGCAGCGGCGGGCGGCTCCGGCTCGTGGTGGCGCCCTCGGGTCCGGGCTGCTCGAGCAGGAGGTGGTAGTTGATGCCTCCGTATCCGAAGGCGCTCACCCCCACGCGGCGCGGTCGGCCCGCGGCCGGGGCGAGGGCCCCGCTCGTCCGCTGGAGCCGCAGGCGGTCCACGGCCTCGACGATCTCCGGGCGTATGTCGTCGACGTTCACCGTTGGGGGGAGGGCACCGGTTTCGAAGAGGAAGAGTCCGCGCAGCATGCCGACGAGGCCGGCGCTCTCCACCGTGTGACCGATGAGACTCTTGACGGAGCCGAACGGCAGGGGGCTCGAGCGTGTCACCGAGCCGTAGGTGCGCAGCATCGCATCGAACTCGGCTCCGTCTCCGGCGCGGGTCGAGGTGCCGTGCGCCTCCACGTAGTCGACGTCCCCCATGCCGAAGGGCATGCCGTCGAAGGCCCTGCGGATCGCACACTCTTCCGCCTGGGCGGAAGGAGACCAGGTCGATGTGGTCCGGCCGTTGGTGCTGTAGCCGATGTTGCGGATCACGGCGAGCACCGGGCGCCCCTGCTGCCGGGCGTCCGCCAGCCGCATCAGCAAGAGGCCCACTCCGCCCTCGCCCGGTACCAGGCCGTTGGCGGCGGCACCGAAGGGAAAGCTGCCGTCCTTGCTGAGGGTCCGCGCGGCGCTGTTCACGACGAAGATGTCCGGGGTGAGGATCCCCACGGCGGTCACCAAGGCGGCGTCGAACTCCAGCTGATGCAGCCCCATGCAGGCGGAGTGCACCGCTGCGAGCGAGCTGCCGCACGCCGCGTCGATGCCGTAGTGGGTCCCCCGCAGGTCGAAGTAGTTGGCGATGCGTCCACCGATCGTGCCGGACTCCCCGTTGAGAGCGAGGTCCTCGCGTTTGTCGGGGTGCCGCACGCGCTCGTTCTTCTGGTGCTCGTCCAGCACGTCGGCGAGGCCTGGCTCTCGGCGGCGCAGCGCCGCGGCCCAGCGTTCGGACTGTACCTTCATGTTCGCGTTGATCCGGCTGGTCGAACCGCCCGCGACATTGGCGACGATCACCGCCGTCTCTTCCCGGGCCAAGGGTCCGCTCCGCTCGGCCTGATCGATGACGCGGTGCGCCATATCCAGGCCCAGGGCGTGGACCGGGTCCATCCGCTCGATGACGCGTGGCGCGATGCGAAAGGCGCTGCGGTCCAGTTCCCAGGGGTCGAGGAACCCGCCGAGGTTGGTGTACGAGGTGTTGAGGTGCCCCCCGTCGTTCTTGTCGTAGACCTCGCATCCGTCCCAGAAGGCGTCTACCGCCTCACTGATCGAGCAGGTCCCCTCTTGATTGTTCCGGAAGAATTCCTGCAGGTTGGATGCGCCCGGCAGTCTGCACTCCGCAGCCACAACGGCGACCGGTTCGAATTCCATGCTTTCCACTCCCAGGCCGGGGCGTTGACGGTCGATTCAGTGCGGAATGGGACCCACGTCGGCGCCGGCGCCCTTGCCGCGCAGTACTGAGGTCAGCCAGCCGCCGTCCACGTTGAGCACCTGTCCGGTGATGTAGCCCGCGGCCTGCGAACAGAGCAGAAGGATGGTTTCCGCCACCTTCTCCACCGGTGGTGGGCCCAGTGGGGACTCGCGTGCGCACATGTCGAGCCAGTCACGGCTGCTGGAGAAGTAGCGCAGCGACAGACTCGGGAACGCCGTGGTGCGCACTCCGTTCACGGTGATGCCCAGCGGCGCGAGTTCGAGGGCGAGCGAGCGCACCAGGGCCTCGCTGGCCGCCTTGGCGGCACCCACCACTCCGTAGCCGTGCGATGCCCGGATCGCACCCATGCTGCTCATGTACACGACCCGTGAGCCTGCGGGCATCAGCGGGGACAGGTGCCGGGCCAGGGTGACCAGGGAGTAGGAGTTGACGCCGAAGGTCCGCTCGAACATGGGGAGGGTGGCATCCATGACACGGGCCTCCGAGCCGCCGGCTGCGCAGTGGACCACGATGTCCAGCCGGCCGAACTTCTCCCCGATCAGGTCGGCCATGGCGGCGACCTGTTCCTCACTGGCGACGTCGGCGCAGACGTAGTGGGCCTGGCCGCCGTTCTTCCTGATGGTGCGCGCGACGTTCTTGCCGTCCACCGCGGTCGAGGCGGAGTTGACGATGACCCTCGCGCCCTGGTCGGCCATCAGCTCGGCCACTTGCCGCCCGAGGCCACGGCTGCTGCCAACGACCAGCGCCACCTTGCCGGTGTATCCGGGCAAGTCCTCTCGCACGGCCTCAGGTCTCCTTTGCCAGGCGACCCACGATGTAATCGGCCATCTTCCCGATCGTGGCATAGTCGCGCATGAGGAAGTCCTCGTCCATGGTCAGGCCGTACTCCTCGCGGACCTTGGCGAGCGTCTCCACCTGTTTGATGGAGTCGATACCGAGGTCGACCTCGAGGTCGAGGTGGTCTTCGAAGACATCGGCGGGATAACCGCTGACTTCGGCTATCAGTTCCACCAGGCGGCCCTTGACCTCGTCGACGGTGACCGTCCGGCGCACCGGTTCCGACTCGTCCTCCTCGTCGGGGTCGAAGAAGTCGAGCGGCTTCACCGTCCCGGTGGGGGCCGGCACCGCCCGGTGCTCCGGCTGGGGAGCCGGCGGCGGCGCGGTGACAGGTGCCTCGGCAGGGTTCTCCGCTCGCCCCGGAAGCTCCGGAAGCCTGGGCGCGGCGATCTCGGTCCCGTCCGCGGAGGACGGCGGCGCGTCGAGGCTCGCCATGCCCCCCTCACGGGATTCCTTCGCTTCCTCCTGCCGGGGGTCGATCCGCGTGACCGTGGCACTCACCGATGGTGAGTCGGCCCGCGCCTCGCGGAGGCCCGCGGGCACCCTCCGGCCGCCCAGAGCGGTGAACGTCGCCCAGGTGTCGAGGATCAGGCGCCCCCATGTCTCGGGGTCGTTCTGCAGCGAGCGGAGGAGTTCCTGGTCGACGTCGCGGAGCGAGTCTCCGCCGAACAGCACGCTCCAGGCGAGTCGTGTGGATGCTGAGACACCATCGAGTGTCTGTGTTTCGGACATCGTGTCCTCCTGTAGGCGGTCTTCTAGTTGGCCTTCCATTGCATGCGCGAACCAGAGAACCAGAGGGTGATTGCGGTGAGCGCCACCAGGACGAGCAGGTCGAGCCAGATGCGCCCGGTCACCGGTCCGACGAGCACTTGCCGTATCGCCGATGCCGCATACGTGGTCGGACTCACATGACTGATGGTCACCAGCCACCCCGGAAGGCGATTGGCAGGGATGATCACCGGCCCGAAGAACAGCAAAATCATCGTGACCAGCAGGGTGAGTGAGCTCGCCTCTTCCTGGCTTCTCGTCACGATCCCGATGACCGCGCCGATACCCGCGAGGGACAGCACGCAGAGCGGGATGACGAGGACGACCAGCCAACTCACCGAGAGGTGAACGCCGAGAATCAGTGATCCGAGGATCAGAGTCATCAGGAGTGCCGGCGCGGAAAGCGTGAAGAACGCCAAAACCGTGGCCAGGATGACCATATAGCGACGCACCGGAAGAGTACCAAGAAAGTCCAGAGTCCCCATAGCCTTCATGTAGGCAAAGTTCTGGGCGACCTTGTTCTGGTTCTCGAACATGAGCGACAGCAGAATGCTGCCCGTGAGTACGTAGACGAGAGACTCCTGTCCCCGCCCACGGGCGAAAGCGCCCAGCGCTGCAACAGTCATGAGAGGGGTGATGATTCCCGTGACCATCATGGCACGCCAGGACCATCGCCAGTTGGAGAGTTGCATGAGCCAGAGGTCGACGAACTGGGCTGCCAGCCCCGGCCGTTCAGTCTGAATTCGCATAGTGCAGATACAAATCTTCCAGAGTCGCCGAGTAGAGCCTGTAGTCGATCGATTCGTGCAGCCTCAGCTCGGACAACAACGCGGGCGCACGGTCACGGGGAACCGAGAGGACGACGTGGTCCTCGCTTTTCCAGTTCTGCGGTATGTCGGCCGGGAGCGCCGGCACTTCACCAGGGGGCAGCCACACTTCGAGCCGCATATGGTCCAGTAGCGTCCGTTTCAGCTGAGCCGGCTGGCCGATGGCGAGGAAGCTGCCCTTCCGCATGATGCCGACGCGATGGACGATACGTTCCGCCTCGATCGCGTCGTGCGTGATGAAGAGGATCGTCGTACCGTGCTCGGCATTGAACTTCCGCAGCACTTCCCAGACGTGTTTGCGGTTGACCGGGTCCAGGTCGTTGGTCGGCTCGTCGAGTACCGCGACGGGCAGGCGGCCGGCGGTGGCCAGGGCCAGTTGGAGAAGGCGCTGCTGGCCGCCCGAGAGGCGGGAACTCGACTTGTCCCGGACGGGGCCGAGTTGCCACGTCTCGATCATGGCGTCGCGTTCGCGGGCCGCGTCCCGGCGTGACATACCGCGCAGGTGCGCGGCGAAGTAGATGGCCTCCTTCACCCTCAGACGGTTGAGCGCCATGCTGCTCTGCGGCATGTAGGCGACGGTCCGGCTCACGAACATTGGATCCCCGGGCACCGACTGGCCGAAGAGCCTGATCTCGCCCGACGTCGAGCGCAGCAGGTTCACCATCTGTCTTACCAGCGTGGTCTTTCCTGCTCCGTTGTCCCCCAGTATTCCGAACACCTCTCCGACGCGGATGTCCAGGGACACATCATTGGTTGCCGCTTCGGTCTGACGTGGGTAGATCTTTACGAGATGCTCGATCTCGTAGGCCACTTCGGTCAATTCACTCTCGTTTCGCGCACGAGCGGCGTAGCTGACACGGAATCAGAGCTCGTAGTAGACGCTGTGTCTCTTGTCGAGGGCCAGACGGTCATCGAGGATCTGTCCACTGTATCTACGCGACTGTTTTTCGTAGTAGTCGTACTTGCGTTCCATGTCGATGTTCTCGGTGGCCACCATTCCGAAGATCTGGTTCGGGGTGACCGACATCAGGTCGATGTCCATGCCCAGAAGGTCGAAGCGTTCAAGGGCCAGTGTCTCCTCGACCTCGGGGTTGAAGTAGTACTCCCCCTCGATCAGCCGGGTTTCGCGACTGCCGAAGTCCATCATCCAGGTGCGCCCCTCCAGGGACATCTCCATGGCGATGTGCGCGGTCGAGGGAATGAAGCCCGGAACCCTTCGCTCGTGGTAGACGATGGTGGGCTGGATCCCATGGCGCTGGAGCACCGCGGAGGCCACCAGCGTCCGGTCGGGACACGGGCCGAAGGCCATCACGTCCCCGTCGGCCAGGATCATGGGGACGGTGCGATTGCCGAAGACCTTCCTGATGCGCTCCATGTCCCAGACGGTCTTGGGCACGCTCTGATGGATGAGATCCACCACCGAGAGCAAGAGATTGGACCCGCTTCCGCAAAAACTGGGAATTCTGAGTTCATCGTGCATACGCCCCCCCTTGCAAGAATTGCGTTCGCACAGTCATGCGGCAATGTTCGGCGTCGGTGCGATGCCGCGACGGCGCAGCTCCGGCAGCACACCCTCACCGACCCAGTAGGTCTCCTCCAGATGCGGGAAGCCGGAGAGGATGAACTCTTCGATACCCAGGGCCGCGTACTCCTCGATGCGGTCGGCCACCTCCGTGTGGCTGCCGACCAGCGCCGTGCCCGCTCCGCCCCGCAGCAGGCCCACACCGGCCCAGACGTTCGGGTAGATCTCGAGGTCGTCGTGACGCCAACCGTCGCGAAACGTCTTGTGCAGAGCACTCATGCGTGCCTGGCCCGTGGACTCGCTCGCCGCCAGCACACTCTGCACTTGGGCCACATGCACTGGGTCCAGACGGTCCAGCAGTCGTGCCGCTGCCGCCCACGCCTCCGCGGACGTGTCGCGGGCAACCACGTGGAAGCGGATTCCGAAACGGAGGGTGCGCCCCTCCTTCGATGCCAGTTCCCTCATCCAAGCCAGCTTCTCGGCCACTTGTGCGGGAGGTTCCCCCCACGTCAGGTAGGTGTCGACGTGGCGCGCGGCTACGGGTCCTGCGGCTGCGGACGAACCTCCGAAGTAGATCTCGGGCACCGGGCTCGGAGGTGTGGCGACGGTGGCGCCCCGGACGTCGTAGTACTCGCCCGCGTAGTCGAAGGGCGTACCGCTCCACGCCCCTCGGAGCACGGTGAGGAACTCGGCGGTCCTCGCGTAGCGCTGCTCCTTGCCGAGGTGGTCGCCGAAGCGGACCTGCTCGTCGTGTTCGCCGCCGGTGACCACGTTCAGCAGGAGCCTGCCCCGCGAGAGCCGCTGGAACGTGGAGGCCATCTGGGCCGAGAGGGTGGGCGAGACGAACCCGGGCCGGAAGGCGACCAGGAACTTGAGGCGCTCGGTCTCGCGGGCCAGCGCGGCGGTGACCAGCCATGCGTCTTCGCACCATGTTCCAGTGGGGGTCAGAATCCCGTCGAAACCCTGGTGCTCTGCGGCTCGCGCGACCTGTGCGAGGTAGGTGATGTCCGGGGCTCTGAACCGGTCGGCTCCACCCTCGGGTGCGTGGTCACCGCCGGCGGCTGTGCCATGTGTACCGTGCGTGCCTACCGCCAGTGACCGTCCGTCGCTGGCAGTAGGGAGAAACCAATGGAACTTCACAGTCGGTTGTGCTGTCATCGCGCCCCCATGAATAGCGGAGAACCGTCAGTCGGATGCGAAGTCGCCGACAGCTCGTGCCTCCAGCCGACGATAGACGGATTCAGGTATTTCCAATTCCCCCGAAGCGATGACAGTGCGCAGGTGCGCCCGGCTCCGGCTTCCTGGCACACGAAAAGGCTGCGCATCTCGTGCGTCGACGCCTTTCATCACTTGGACAAGTTTTGAGTTGTCCCCCGCGAACTCGGAACATTCCCCGCCGAAGGAAGGGTCGATCGCGATGAACGTATACCCTGTGGTCCATGTGGAGTCGACGCCAGGACCCATGGGGAAGCCGAAGAGGGATCCGGTCATGATCTGAACGAGCAATGAGATGGCAAATCCCTTGTGGCCACCGAAAACCATGGCTGCCGCGGCAGCATGCGGATCGGTCGTAAATTCTCCGTCAAGATCGACAAAACTGTCGGCCGGCAGTTCCGCGGCGGCACGCCGGGCCTCCCAGAGCACCCCCATTGGCGCCCTTGTTGTGGCCATGTCTACAACAAGTGGCTCGTCATCCGTAGGGACCGCGTAGCTGATCGGATTGACGCCGAGAAAGGGTGTTCTGGCCCCCTCGACCGTGCTGTCGGCCCGGGAGGTGTTCATGACGATCCCCAAGAAACCTGCCCTGGCCAGGTACTCTGTCCAAGGAGACAGCACGCCGTAGCGCTGCGTGTTGATCATGCCTACGATGCCGGCCCCCAGCTTGCGCGCCCGGTCGGCCGCAACATTCACCGCGTAGTGCGCACTGACCGGCCCGATCTCGCGTTGCGCGTCCACGACGGCGAGCACGCCACGCTCGCGTACGATACGCGGCGCTCCCTGCCGCTCCTTGAAGAACTGCGCTTCGAAGCAGAATTTCGCCACGCCGTGCGAGCGCTTCCCCTGGATTTCGCCCAGAAGGTAGTGGTCGACGACGAGCTCCACTGAATCCGCCGGCACCGCGGCCTGTCTGCATGTCTCAGTCATTAGGGCACGTACCTGGTCGACACCTGCCCTCACCAGGCGACCTCCGGGTGGGCAAGCCCATACTGCCCTGGAATCGTGCGGTCCCTGAACTTCGCCGTCAATTCAGTTGACGGCATGACGAATGGCGCAGCACCCAGCAACACTCAGCCCCCCGTTCCGCGATACAGCCTGGCCGGATCTCCTCGCGCTGACTCTTTTTGTTCGCCCCTCGGACCCCGAGACTTACATATTCCAAGAATGTCGTACAACTATACGAGCCGCAAATGACTGGAAACCTTCCCCAAGGCTTCCCAATGACTTTACCAGGCGTACACAAAAAGACGCAGTGCGTTCACGCCATTCTGACTACTCAGGGCGATCTTGACTGGTGCGCCACTACGTAGGGAAATTACGTAGCGTAACCCCACCCAGTCGGCGACCTCTCTTCAACGTCTCAGCCAGGAGCGGGTGGCCGAAAATGATCGCCTGCCCTCGTAAGCCGGATCCGCGTCCACACCGGCCGCGTGCCGGGCGACGTGCCGTGTCCGGTCGCTGACCTCGGAGGTGGTGAAGGGGCTCGAGTTCGACTGGCCGCAGGACGCCGCCCGCTCCTCCCGCCCCGGAGACCGCGCCCCACACCCCCAGCGCTCTGGCGCGCCCGGGGCCGGACGGGAACAGGTCCATGGCCAGGGCGAGCGCGGCCGGGGCGATGGCGGCGGCACCGAGGCCCTGAAGGCACGGGCCGCGATCAGCACGCTGGGGGAGGCGGCCAGTCCCGCTGCCAGCGTGGCCGCCGCGAACAGCGCGAGGCCGATGATCAGCACCCGGCGGCGCCCGAGCAGGTCGGCCGCCCGGCCTCCCGCCAGGAGCAGCGCTCCGAACGCCAGGCCGTAGGCGTTGACCACCCAGGTGGTGCCACTGTCCGACAGGCCCACCCCGGCGCGGATCTGCGGCAGCGCGACGTTCACGATCGACGTGGCGAGCATGACGGTGAACTGGGCCGCTGTGAGCACCGTGAGTACGGCTGCCTGCCGAGGGACGGACGGCGTCTGCCCGGGCTGCGTGCGTTGGAGGTCGTGGCGCACAGCCTCAGGCGGGGTGGTGTCCACTATCCAGGCCCGTCAGGGGCCTCGACTGTCCACACGTGTTCACCCGGTCCCTGCCGAAGGCGTGCGCCTGTGGTTCTTATCGGGTGCCGTGCAACTCCTGCTGCCCCGGGGGTCCGCAGAGCGGGTCCAGGCCCTGACACGGGTGGGGGCGGTGGCGCAGGCGGCGCAGGAGGCACGGCCGTGATCGTGCTGGCTTCGGCTTGCGGAAACAGCGTCCCGGTCATCGCCCGGCTCGTGCAGGCCGACGAGGACACCGTCGACGAGGACACCGTCCGCGATGTGGTCCACAAGTTCAACGAGATACGGCTGGCCCGTCTGGACCCTCGGTGGGCGAGACGCCGTTCCCGCCTGCTCGACCGTGACAACGAGGACTTCGTCATCCAGACGGCCACCACCCGCCCCAGTCTGCTCGGCCTGCCGTTCAACGCGCTGGTCGGTGCGGAAACTCGCCGCCTACCTGCGCAGAGCCCCGGGGCGGTGCATACGCATCGGCCGGGAGGCCCTGCGGTGCCTGCTCATCCGACACCAGATCACCTTTCAACGGACGAAGACGTGGAAGGAGTTCACCGACCCGGACAAGGATGCCAAGTTGGACCGGACCGAGTACGCCCTCCACGAGTGCCCCGACCGCACCTTCGCCTTCGACGAGTTCGGCCCACTCGGCATCCGCCCGACCGTCGGGGCCTGCTGGGCGAAGCAGGGCAAGCCCGACCGGCTCCCGCCACCTTCCACCGCACCCACGGAGTGCGCTACTTCCATGGTTGCTACGCAACCAGAACGCACGCCACCCCGACGTCCTGGCCGCCCAGCGGCGCGAACGCGCCCGCATCCGCAGCGAGAAAGGCATCCGCTGCGGCGGCCGCCCTCTCAACCCCGCGGCCTGACCGCCGGGCCGTGACCGTCGGCGATCTGACACGAGCGGCCTCGCCGCAGGAACAAGCCCCGTCAGGGCTTTTCGGGCTTGCGGGCCAGCAGGCAGGCGTGCGGTCTGTTCACCCGTCCGCCAGGCTCCTGCTCCAGCCTCGCGGTGACGACGAGTCCGGCCTGCTCCAGCAGGCCGATCGTGCGGTTCAGGGGCAGGAGGTACGACTCGTAGGACACGGGATGGCCATAGCCCTGGGTCGGCTGCAGCCGTTCATCGCCGACATAGTCTCCCCAGAGCAGGTAGCCGCCGGGGGCGAGCGTGCGGTGGAACTCGGCGAACACCGCCGGCAGCCACTGCGGGGGCGTGTGGTGGGTGGAGTACCAGGCCAGGATGCCGCCGAGCTCGTCGTCCCTCATCTCCAGCGCGGTCATCGAGCCCTCGGTGAACCGCAGGTTCGGATAGGCGTGCCGGGCCAGCCCGATCATCTTCGGTGACAGATCGACGCCGAAGGCGGACACTCCCAGCCCGGCCAGGTGCGCCGTCACGCGGCCGGGGCCGCATCCCAGGTCTGCGACCGGCCCCAGACCGGCCGTCCGCACGAGTTCGGCGAACCCCGCCAGCATCGCGCGTGACAGCGGGTCCATCTCGGCTGGAGGCGGGACGCGTTCGACGTAATCGGCGGCGACCGTGTCGTACGACTCGCGGACGGCGGTCAGAAAGGAGGGCTCAGCCATGCCGGCGACCCTAGACCAGAGAACTGACAGGCCGTGTCACGACCTTGAGTTGACCTGCGCGACATCCACCGCCGTAGACACTCGGCCATCACACCACTCCGGTGATCGTTTCCGGTCAGAGCACTAAGCGGTTTCGTTCGAACCAGTCGTCCTTGGTCCGGGTCTGCCCGTTGAGTGACGCGCAGTGGGCGCGGATCGAGCCGTTACTCCCGGACCGGCGGGGTGGCCCGTGACGCACTGGGTCCATCCCCGAGAATTACGGCAACTGGCGGGCTGTGTACAACCGGCTGCGGAAATGGGCCATCGGCGGCACCTGGGCGCGGGGGTTCTCCGCGTTGCTGGCCCAGGCCGATGCCGACGAGAACCTCGACTGGGCCGTCTCGGTGGTCTCCACGATCGTGCGTGGCTCCCACGCATGCAGCCGCGGCGAGCAAAAAGGGGCCGCGGCCGACGAACCGGCCGGCCACGCCATCGGCCGGTCCCGAGGCGGGCTGACCACGGGGATCCACCTCGCAGGGTGACGGCCGCTGCCGACCCCCGGCCTTCCCTCTCACCGCCGGAGAGGCGGGCGACGCACCCGCCTTCCGTCAGGTACTGCAACGTCTGCACGGCCTGGACGCTCCCTGACCCGTGGTGTCCCGGCGGCCTCTGGCCTTTGCTGACGCCGATGGGACAGAGCAAGCAGCGCATCCCGAATGCCCCCACGCCGTGAATCTGCACATCGAATGCCTCAACCGCAACACTCCGGTCGCGAGATCTGCACAAGTACACGCTGGACGCGCTCGGTTGGTACGGAGCGTCAAGTTCGGAACTATTACGGCGGTGCCAGCCACCCTCGGGCCCAAGTAAGTTGTAGAGAAGCTGCCCTCAAATAGTGGTCGTTTCTGCACGGATGCGTAGACCAGGCTTCTAGCTGCCCTGGTGGCAGCACCCTTTGACTGGATGCTCGGCGTTGCTCCGTGATTACATCCATTGCGCTGCCGGCGTCGCGCGAAGATTTTCGGAACGGGACGTCGCGCGCCTGTAGCCGCGGCTCGCCGTTTGTCCCCGGATGAGCCGCTCCCCATGCCGAACATTCAAACGAAGGGAAGTCTCACCATGAACTCCGCTCCCCAGGTTCAGACCGATGAGATCTCCGACGCTGAGCTCGACAACGTCTCCGGCGGCCTCAGCCCGCACGCCAGCGTCATCGCCGGACCCACGGCAGTCAGTGACTCGGACGTCCTGGCTCAGGTCGACGCAGCCAAGAGCGAGGCCCTGGGAGCCACGAGCCAATACCACCAGGCCGGCGCCTTCGTCTCCTTCTGATCGGTAGCCTCCCGCTGCTGAGCCGTCGGCAGTTGTCGAGGATGCTCACAATGAAGCGCCCTCCCACGGCCCCAGAGGGGCCCGGGAGGGCGCTCGTACGTCACGGGAAGACCCGTGGTGAGCACTACATCAGGAGTCCGATCGGGGCTCGGCACTGACCTGGCCCCCGACCACGCCGGCCATACCGGACTGCGTGGGAGTGCCGGCGTCCGGCGCCGTTGATGTCACTCGCGGATGTCAGAACGGGGCAACCGCGTGCGCCCGCTGTATCGATGGTCCTGTGGTTGACCTGGAGCGCACCAAAGCAGGGACCATGGCGTACTTCCGAACACTCGATGAGGACGCCACCTTGCGGCACCACTTCCGCCACGCTGACGCGGAGGGCGGCCTGTGGTACATCGAGGCCATGCCCGACCGCGGCGAGTTGACCGTCATCAAACAGGCCGAGCCGACTTCGGCCGACCAGCTCCTCCGGTACAGCTGGGAGCACTTGGAGGAAGAGCATGGCGGCCTGACGGACCAAACGGTCAATACTGAAGAGGGTCCGCTGGAGGCCATCCAGGCCATGGCTGCTGTTGGCAGCCAGGGATCGGCACGGGGGCACAGTTGTTCGGGTGGTTGTCCCGTACTTCGAAGTGGTGCAGCGTTACGACGCCAAGGCTGTAGATGCCTCCCCCGTCGGTGTAGGCGGTGTTGTGCTTCACAGTGGAGTCGCGCAATGTCAGGTTCCCAGGGCCGATGCTGTCGTTGTAGATTCCACTGCCAAAGTTTCCGGCGATGTTGCCGCTCACCACGGAATCCTCACGCAGTTCGGTCTTGCCCTGATTGTAGATACCACCGCCGTCGGTGCCTGCACTGTTGTCGAGAACTTGGGAACGATACAGCGTTGCTGAAATATTGGTGCGTTCGACAAGGATGCCACCGGAGTCACTGGTTGAGGAGTTCTTGTTTACTGTGGACTTGGTGAGCGTCAAGGTGCTGTTGTCGAAGCTGTCGATGCCGCCGACCTCGCCAGAACTGTTATGACTCCGGGGTCACGGCGGCGCTTCTCGATGACGGGGACGAGGTAGGCCTCCAGTTGCTCGGCGCAGTCCATGCAGTGCCGACGGCGTTCGGGGGTGAGGATGAAGCTGGTGATGAACTCGACGACCCCACTGTGCCAAGCAGCGACCTGCTGCCAGTCCTTCTTCTCCAGGCCGAGCACGTCGAGCGTCACGTAGAGGGCGAGGGGTCGGCCGAAGTCGTTGACGAGGTCCATCCGTCCACGGGGAAGGAAGGGTGCGATGAGCTCTACGGCGTTGGCATGGATGGCGCGTATCTGGTCTTGCAGGGCCTGCCCGGTGAAGCCGCGGACGACAATCTTCCGCTTGGCGGTGTGCTCGGCCCCGGTCATCTGAGCGAGGATCAGCCCGCGCATCACCGGCTCGGCACGTACCTGCAGCGTTTCGGTCGTGAATGCCTCATGGTCTGTCAGCACCCGCTTCACCTCCCGGTAACGCGAAAGGAAATAGCTGTCGATGGCCGGCTCGTAGTGCACCGGGGCCTGCTCCCTCAGCCGCGCGAAGTAACGGTAGGGGGAGGCGGCGAAGTCCTCGGACAGGACGCCGAATCGGGGATTGACCACGGGCACGGCGGAAAGCTTCTCAAAACTCGCGCAGAGAGTAGGAGCCCGGGGGGCTGGAGCGGGACATCAACGGTCTTGGCGAACTCGGCCAAGCGGGCCGCGGCCTCCACCTCGTCAACGCCCTGACTGGTCAAGGGGATCACGCCGAGACCGAGAGAACCGTTGTCCATCAGGGATGCGGTTCGTCCAGGGTGCCCAACCGTGCCTCTCCGTTGGTGAGGTCCACGAGCATGGGCCTTCCGTCGGCTTCGGTGCAATCGCCTGTTGACACACACCGCGAGGCCGGCGAGCCGTGCACGCCAGGGCATCGCGGAACGCACCACGGCCAGGCGGCGTCTGGGCCACATCGACGGCGAATTTGTTACGACAACATCTTGACGTGTCACATTGCTCGCCGCTTGGCTAGGGCACTCGGGTCGCGACGCTGCTCCCTGGTTCGGAAGGCCCCCCTGACGTGAACACACCTACCACCCGTAGACCGACTGTGCGCGGTACCGCCACAGCCCTGGCCGTTTCCTCCTCCGCACTTTCACTCGCCGCATGTGGCGCCATCGGTGGGAGCGGCGGGGACGGCAGCTCCGCAGGCCCGAAGCGCGATGACATCACGGTGGGGCTGCTCCTGCCCGACCGGGACACGGCGCGCTTCGAGAAGTTCGACCACCCCGTCATCAGCAAGGAGGTCGCCTCGCTCACACACGGCAAGGGCAAGGTCCTCTACGCCAACGCCGAGGCGAGCGCGGCCAAGCAGAGCCGGCAGTTCCAGCAGATGGTGGCTGACAAGGCAGACATCATCCTGGTGGATGTCGTGGACGCCAAACGCATCGCGCCGGACGTGCAAAAGTCGAAGGACGCAGGCATACCGGTCATCGCCTACGACCGCCTGGCGCAGGGTCCGATCGACGCGTACGTCTCTCACGACAACGAGCTCGTCGGCCAGGTGCAGGGCCGCGCGATCGCCGAGACGCTCGCCGCGAAGGCACCGGGCGGCAAAGTCGTCATGATGAACGGCGATCCCGCGGACCCGAACACCGCGCAGTTCAAGGAGGGCGCGCTCAGCCGGCTCCAGGGCAAGGTCGACATCGTCAAGCAGTACGACACCGACAAGTGGTCGCCCGCGGTCGCCAAGGCGCACATGAAGCAGGCGATCCAGTCGGTGGGGCTGGACCACATCGCCGCCGTCTACGCGGCCAACGACGGCATGGCAGGCGCGGTCATCGACGCGCTCAAGGAGGCAGGCGCAAGCAGGATCCCGCCCGTGACCGGGCAGGACGCGAACCTGGACGCCGTACAGCGGATCGTCGCCGGCGAGCAGTACATGACCGTGTACAAGTCGTTCATTGACGAGGCCACCTACGCCGCACAGATGGCAGTGAACAAGGTCCAGGGCCATGACATCGCATTCGACGCGCTCACCCGTGACCACGTCGACAGCCCAACGCAGAAGAACATTCCTGCAATGCACGTGCCCGTGGTCAGCCTCACCAAGGACAACATCAAGAACACAGTGATCGCGGACGGTGTTTACACCGTCCAGCAGATCTGCACCCCCACCTACGCTGCCCAATGCGCGGCCATCGGACTGAAACTGAAGTAGCGCAGCACATGCCGGACACTCGGTCGACACAGCCAGTCAACAACTCGGGCCCGCCGCATCAGGCGACGGGCCCGGTCGTCGTGGCCGAGGCGGGATTTGAACCCGCGACCTCTGGGTTATGAGCCCAGCGAGCTACCTACCTGCTCCACTCGGCGGCTTCCGCCATAAGACGCCAAGCCGGTTCAAGACGAACCATTTCCGAGGAGTTACCGAGCGTCGATTCCCAACCAACGGCCCCCTCCCCTGGGCAGAAAGGCTGCAGAACGGGCTCCGGCTGCAGATCGCTGAGCGCGCACCAGCTCGCGAGGTTGCGGCGTCCGGTGAGCGCCCCGCCCTCTCAGACTCCCTCGAAGGGATGGGCAACATCGGCGACGTGTTCGCCCGCCCTCGCGGTGGCCCAGCTCGGGTAGTAGATCTCCCGCGCGCAGGCGTTGAGGGACAACCCGCGCGAGGTCAGCCAGCCGGCGAGTGCGTCGTGGGCCGGGAGCACGGCGGGATGGCCCTGCTCCGGCTTGGTGAGGGGGATGAACGCCTCACGGTGCGCGGCTTCCAGGCGTACACCGAGGTCGCCCGAAGGCTCCACGACCGCCTCCACCTGCCCGCAGCAGTGCGATGCGGCGGGCGCACTCCACCTGGTCGGGGCCGTAGTAGCGGAATCCCGTCACCGGGTCGACGCGGACTGGTGGCAGCAGCCCCCGGTCTCCGTACAAGCGAAGGGCTTTCCGGCTGAGTCTGGTTCGAGCGGCGAGTTCGCCGATCGTGATCAAGTCGCGCACCCCGTCACGGTGAACCCTCCCCCCACGGGCACGGGCACGCCTGCCCCGTGCCCCCGGCTGCGGGACCTGTCGCCAAACCCTCCCGCTGATCCTTTGCACCAGGGGCTGACCACCTGCCGTCGGCCGACCGGGGCAGTCGGCCTGCACCCCCGATGCGCGGCCCTTCACCGCGCAAGCACGCCTCACGCCCCGGTCACTCCATCGATCCGCTCGCGGATGAGATCGGCATGACCGTTGTGCCGTGCGTATTCCTCGATCATGTGCACCATGATCCAGCGGAGGGAGACCCCCTGATCGCCGACGTGACCCGCTTCCTGTTCGGACAGGTGACCACAGTCGTCCAGCGATGCGTCAGCAATGCGCTGGCGTCCGCCATGGACCTCCGCCTGCCAGGCAGCCATCACCTCGTGGAGTCCTCGGTCCGGCTCAAGGGCAAAGCCGTCGCCATTGTTCTCCCCGAAGACCGGGGGCACATCCTGGCCTGCGAACACACGCTGGAACCAGTTGCGCTCGACCTCAGCCATGTGCTGAACGATGCCCAGCAGCGTCATCGACGACGGTGCCACTGAAGCCAGCCGTAATTGATCATCTTCGAGGCCCGAACATTTCAGGGCGAGTGTCGCGCGGTGAAAGTCCAGCCACGCTTCCAGCATGGCACGCTCGTCGGCATGCGCGGGCGGAAGAGGCCGTCCATCCGGTGTCGTCTTCATGAGCACACCCTGGCAGGCGCAGCCGTGACCTGCGACCGTCTTCGCGGGAGACGAACACGCCAGGGACGAGCCCCCGGGTGTGTTCGGTCGGCGGTTGGCAGCGGCATCGCCGTAGGCGGCGCGTCACCGCTTCGGGAGCAGCTGTCCGTCCGCTGCGAACGAGAAAAAGCAAAGGCAAGGAGTCAGCCACTCCTTGCCACTCTCAACTTATAGCGCACGGGGGGCCTTGCGGCAAGCCCCGGGGCGTGATGCAGAATCTCCGGCCGAGGCCGGGAACTGCGGAAATCAGGGATTCACGACGTACGCGCTTTTTGACGGCACGTGGGTCTCCGGAACGCCGGACCGCGGGTGGGACTCGCGCTGCGGTTGCGGGGACTTGGCGCACACCTGCGGGTGCGCGCTCCGCCGGACTGCGCGGAGCAGCCGGCCGGAATGCAAACATGTTGAGTGGGGGGCTTGGATGATTGACGTAATCGTTGTCGGGGGCGGACCGACCGGCTTGATGCTCGCCTGCGAGTTGCGGCTCCACGGCGTGCATGCGCTCGTGCTGGAGAAGGAGGCGGAGCCGACCAAGGTGGTCCGCGCGCTCGGTCTGCACGCACGCAGCATCGAGGTGATGGACCAGCGCGGTCTGCTGGAGCGGTTCCTCGCGCACGGCCGGCAGTACCCGCTCGGCGGTTTCTTCGCCGCCATCGACAAGCCCGCGCCCGACCGCCTGGACACCACGCATCCCTACGTCCTCGGCATCCCACAGCCCACCACCGACCGCTTGCTGGCCGAGCGTGCCGGCGAGCTCGGCGCAGAGATCCGGCGCGGCTGCGCACTGGTCGGGCTGAGCCAGGACGAGGACGGGGTGACCGCCGAGCTGGCCGACGGCACACAGCTGCGCTCGCGCTACCTCGTCGGCTGCGACGGCGGCCGCAGCACGGTGCGCAAGCTGCTCGGCGTCGGCTTCCCCGGTGAGCCCACCAGGGTCGATACGCTGCTGGGCGAGATGGAGGTGGCCGTGCCGCCTCAGACACTGGCCGCCGTGGTGGCCGAAGTCCGCAAGACCCAGAAGCGGTTCGGCGTCGGGCCGATGGGAGACGGGGTGCACCGCGTCGTCGTACCCGCCGAGGGGGTGGCCCAGGACCGCTCGGTCCCGCCGACCCTCGAGGAGGTGAAACAACAGCTGCGGGTGTTCGCCGGCACCGACTTCGGCGTGCACTCACCGCGCTGGCTCTCCCGCTTCGGCGACGCCACCCGGCAGGCCGAGCGCTACCGGGTCGGCCGGGTGCTGCTGGCCGGCGACGCGGCGCACGTTCACCCGCCGATGGGCGGGCAGGGCCTCAACCTCGGCGTCCAGGACGCCTTCAACCTCGGCTGGAAGCTGGCCGCCGCGGTGGGAGGCTGGGCACCGGAGGATCTCCTTGACAGCTACCACAGCGAACGGCACCCGGTGGCCGCCGAAGTGCTGAACAACACCCGCGCGCAGATGGAGCTGCTGTCCACCGAGCCGGGCCCCCAGGCGGTGCGCCGGCTGATGTCGGAACTGATGGACTTCGAAGAGGTGAACCGGTACCTGATCGGGAAGATCACTGCGATCGAGGTCCGCTACGACTTCGGCGAGGGCCACGAACTGCTCGGCCGCCGGTTGCGGGACCTGGGGCTGAAACGAGGGCGCCTGTACGAGCTGATGCGCGGCGGCCGCGGGCTGCTGCTCGACCAGACCGGCCGGCTTTCGTCGGCGGGCTGGGCGGATCGGGTCGACCACGTCGTCGATGTCAGCGAGGAACTGGACGTGCCCGCGGTACTGCTGCGGCCGGACGGCCACGTGGCGTGGGTCGGTGACGACCAGCAGGGACTGCTCGAGCAGCTGCCCAAGTGGTTCGGCGCTGCTGTCAGCTGAGCGCGCTCGTACGCCGTGCGGATGGGTCGGGCGGTGGTGCACCGCATCCTTCCCGGAGTGCCCAACCGGGTCCGCGACCGAGGCATCGTGTCGGCCACCGCCCGACGCGGCACGCGGCATGGCACGGGGCTGGGCACCTGCCCGGGGGAGATCGAGCGCACCTTCGCCCGGCTCCACGGATTCCGACGCCTGCGGATCCGCTGGGAACGGCGAGCCGACGTCCACGAAGCGTTGCTCGAACTCGCCCGCTGCCTGATCACGCACGACAACTCAGGTCACCGTGTCGGCCGTTGTCAGTGCATAAGCGGGCCGGGGAGCACACCCGCTTCGCATACTGACTGGCATGGCCACCTATGACTCACTCGGCACGACGTATGCCCGGACACGACAGCCCGACCCGCGGATCGCGGCGCAGATATGCGCTGCACTCGGGACCGGCACCGATGTGATCAACGTCGGAGCGGGCACCGGCTCGTACGAACCGCCGCAGACGACCCTTGCGGTTGAACCCAGCGAGGTCATGATTGCCCAGCGGCCGCCGGGATCCGCGCCCGCTGTGCAGGCGGTCGCGGAACGCCTCCCGCCGGCCGACAACGCCGCCGACGCCGTGATGGCCCTGCTGACCGTCCACCACTGGTCCGACCTTGCAGCCGGAATCGGCGAACTGCGCAGGGTCGCCCGCCGCCGTATCGTCATCCTGACGTGGAACCAGCACATCTTCCGTGAGCGTTTCTGGCTCGTCCGGGACTACCTCCCCGAGGCAGCCGCGTACGACGACACCCGAGCCACACCCACCGACCAGCTGGCCGCCCTGCTCGGCGGAGCGCGTCAGGAACCTGTCTGGATCCCCCATGACTGCCTGGACGGATTCGGTGCCGCATACTGGCGCCGCCCCAGCGCGTACCTCGACCCCCAGGTGCGCGCGGGAATCTCCATGCTCGCCCAGGCCAGTGAGGACACCATCACTCCTGGCCTGACCCGGCTCGCCGAGGACCTGGCGACCGGCCGCTGGCACACACGTCAGGCCGAACTGCTCACGCTCGACACCATCGACGTCGGGTACCGGCTCCTCGTGTCCGACCCCTGATCATGCTGCTTACTGGTAGACCGTGCTGATGGGTGTGGAGACGCCGGCGCCGCTGTTGGGAGCCAGATAGGAGGTGGTCCACAGGGCCGCTGTCTTGTTCGGGTAGCCGTACAGATAGCCGCCGTTGCCGCATCCGTAGTTCTGGCGCACCTTGATACCGGTTCGACCCAGCGTGCGGTACTTCACGGTTCTCCTCCTGTGGGGCTGATGACCACTGCGGCGCGATGTGCGCACGCAAGCGGAACCAGGAGGGGCACCTTGAACGACGGCCCGACGGACAGGGGGCGGCCCCGCCGGGACGGGCTCTCAGCGCTTGGTGTTGCTGTTGAACAGCGAGCGCGACCAGAGATGGCCGGCCAGGGCCGTTCCGGCGCACCAGGCGAGCGAGATCCAGCCGTTGTTGCCGATCTCCGAGCCGGAGAGCAGGCCGCGCAGCGTCTCGGTCATCGGCGTGAACGGCTGGTACTCGGCGAACCAGCGCAGGCCCGGCGACATCGAGTCGGCCGGCACGAACGCCGAGCCGAGGAACGGCAGGAACTGGATCAGCAGCGGCTTGTTGCTCAGCCCGACGCAATCGAGACCTTCCACAGGCTGGACCTCGACGGGGACGGTCATATCTCCCGGCAGGAGTTCATCCGGGCGGCACACGAGTACTTCTACTCGAACGACCCGAACGCTGCGGGGAGTCTCTTCTTCGGACACATCTGACCCCGCCTGCCCCCTATGGCGGGTCCGGGTGCTGTTTGCAAGTCCCAGAGTCACCCGTTCGGCCAAGCCGCGCGGAGGGCCCCGGCGGCGGCCGGTCCTCCGCGCGGTTTTCAACGCAGAACTGTCGCGTCTCGCACCCTTGGGCCGACAACAAGCCGCGTCCAGGCGGTTGTATCGACACGCGGCCGAATTTTGCCGACCCCACGGGCCCCGCATGAACGAGGCCGCCTGGCGGGCACGCGATGGGATCGGCCCAGGGAGAAGGATCCGGCGCGGGCACGACTGACTGTGACCATCGAGACGGCCGTCTATCCGCGGTCCGAACTCGGCGTGGCACTGCCGCCTGACGTCGTTTCGGGTTTCGTGTAGAGGATCTCGCGGGCCTGCTCCGCGGCGCGGGCGATGCTCTCGCCGACGAAGTCGACGAAGCGGGCGATGTTCTCGAGGCGGGCGGCGGCCGGGGTGTCGGGGCCGAGGATGCCGACGCCCTGCCGTGCGGTCTCGGCGAGCCGGGCGTTGGACCGTGCGGCGGCGAGCATCCCCTGGTACCAGACGTCGTCGTCGACGACGTAGCGCTCGCGGCGGCGTTCGTCGCGCTCCCGGCGGATGAGGCCCTGGCTCTCGAGGAACGTGATCGCTTTGGAGATGGACGCCGGGCTGACCTGGAGGCGCTGGACGAGTTCGGACGCGGTGAGGCTGCCCGCGTCGGTGGTGTAGAGGCAGGTCAGCACCCGCGACATCATCTTGGGCAGGCCCTGTTGCATGAGGAGGGTGGTGAACATCTCCTCGTACTCGCGCACGGCCTCGGCGTCCCGTCCGTGGGCCTGCGGGGGTGTCTTCGGGTCCCGGGGCGCGGCCTGCCTGCGCCGGTGCGCGCGGCGTTCGGTGGCGCGGTGGGCCAGGTCGGCACGGTAGGCGGTGGGGCCGCCGTTCCGCATCACCTCACGCGTGATCGTCGAGGTGGGACGGTCCAGACGTCTGGCGATTTCCGCGTAGGCGAGCCCGTCGGCCAGCCCCAGCGCGATCTGCTGGCGCTCCTGCTGGGTGAGCCTGCCTCCCGGCATCGCGATCTCCCTTCACGCTTTCCTGATGCCGCCAGCATAGCGTTCACTCCAGGCCCAATGCAACGATGAGGATGACTGACGTTGCGTTAGCTCCAGATCTATTGCAACGATAATTAGCCCTTGACCTGCACTAATACTGACGTAGTGCAACGAACTCGTTGCGCCATCCTTGAACGCAACGTAGCGTTTCCGGCGTCAGAAACAACAAGCGCAGTAGGAGACCACGATGCAGAAGTTCGACACCCCCGCCCCGATCTCCGCCGTCCTCGACATCCCCGCGGGGCGCGTCCAGTTCATCGCCGCAGACCGGGCCGACACCACTGTCGAGGTTCTGCCCGCGGACGCCTCGAAGGGCCGCGACGTGAAGGCGGCGGAGCAGACCAAGGTCGCATACGGCGACGGTGTCCTCCGGATCGAGGCCTCGGCGAAGAACCAGATCCTGGGCGCTTCCGGATCCATCGAGGTGACGGTCCAGCTGCCCGCCGGTTCCCGCATCGAGGCGAAGGCGGCCAGCGCCGAGTTCCGGGGCGTCGGACGGTTCGGCGACGTCGCCTTCGAGGGCGCGCAGGGCTCGGTCAAGCTCGACGAGGCCGCGAGCGCCCGCCTCACCCTCCTCGCCGGGGACGTCTCGGTCGGCCGCCTGGGCGACCCCGCGGAGATCAGCACCCAAAAGGGCGACATCCACATCGCCGAGGCCGTGCGCGGCACCGTCGTGCTGACCACCCAGGCCGGCGACGTGTCGGTCGGCGCCGCCCACGGAGTTTCCGCCTCCCTGGACGCCGGCACCACCTACGGCCGGATTCACAACGCACTCAAGAACACCGAAGGCGCCGCCGACCTGAACATCCGCGCGACCACCGCGTACGGCAACATCACCGCCCGCAGCCTCTGACGGAGCATCCATCCGGCAGGCCCGATACCGACACCGAGGAAGGAAAAAGGAATGAGCACTACTGAGGACTACCAGGCCGCCGAGCAACTCCTCCGCCGACCCGTCCGCCCTGGCGAGCTCGTCATCGGCGACAAGGTCAGGCCGCAGTGGATCGACGGAGGCGCCCGTTTCTGGTACGCGGTCAGCAATGGCGTCGGCAGGCGGTTCATGCTGGTCGACCCGGCGGCGGGCACCCGCGAGCCCGCCTTCGACCACGCCCTGCTCGCCGCCGCGCTGGCCGCCGCCTCCGGGCAACAGGTCGACCCTGAGGCCCTGCCGTTCATGGCCATCGAACTGGCCGGGAACGCCGTGGAGTTCGACGCGTTCGGCGAGCATTGGCGCTGCCGCCTGGACAACTACAGCTGTGAGCGGGCCGAGTTCACACCGCCCGGCAACCCGATGGACGTGCCGTCACCCGACAAGAAGTTCGCGGTGTCCCGGCGGGGGCACGACCTGTGGGCGCGCTCGCCGGCCGACGGCCGCGAGTGGGCGCTGACCACCGACGGCCGGCCCGACCACCAGTACGGCTCCGGCCCGGACTGCACGAGCAACGGCACCCTCCTGCGCAAGTTCGGCCTGCCGCACCTGCCGCCCGCGGTGGCCTGGTCGCCCGACTCGACAAAGGTGCTGGCGCATCGGACCGACGAGCGCGGCGTCCGGCAGACCCACCTCATAGAGGCCAGGCCCGCCGACGGCAGCGCGCCCCTCGTGCGCACCCAGCGCTACGCCTACGCCGGGGACGAGCAACTGCCGCAGGCCGAGTTGGTCGTGCTGGACGTCGCCGAGGGCAGGGTGGTCCGCGCGCAGGCCGAGCCGCTGCTCATGCCGCAGTTGTCGCCGGTCACGGGCAAGTGGGCGTGGTGGGCCCCCGACGGCTCGGCGGTGTACTACCTCAGCCAGCCGCGCGACCTGCGCACGCTCACCCTGCACCGGCTGGACCCGGACACCGGCGAGGTCACCACTGTGCTCAGCGAGACCGGGGTCACCCGGGTGGAGCCCAACCAGTGGTTGTACGAGCCGCCGATCGTGCGGGTGCTGGCCGACGAGGTGCTGTGGTACTCGCAGCGGGACGGCTGGGGCCACCTGTACCGGTACGACCTGCGCACCGGCGCGCTGCTCGGGCAGGTCACCTCCGGGCAGTGGGCGGTGCGGCAGATCCTGCGCGTCGACGAGGCCGAGCGGGTGGTGTACTTCATCGCCTCCGGGCTGGTGGACGAGGATCCGTACCGGCGCACGGTGTGCCGCGTCGCTCTGGACGGCTCCGGCTTCGCCAAGGTCACCGACGACGAGCTGGATCACGTCGTCACCATGCCGGACGGCCAGGAGTACTTCATCGACTCCGCGTCCACTGTCGACACCCCGCCGGTGACCCGAGTCCGCGACTGGGCCGGGCGGGTGCTGGTCGAGCTGGAGCGCGCCGACATCAGCAAGCTCAGCGCCACCGGCTGGACGCCGCCGGAGCGGTTTTGCGTCAAGGCGGCCGACGGGGTGACGGACATCTACGGGGTGCTGTACCGGCCGCGGGGGTTCGACCCCGCCCAGCGCTATCCGGTGGTGGACACCATCTACCCCGGCCCGCAGGTCAACCGGGTCGACCCGTGCTTCGATCCCGGCGGGATGGGCCTCGACGCCGAACCCATCGCGGCGCTGGGCTTCGTGGTGGTGGCGGTCGACGGGCGCGGCACCCCAGGGCGGAGCAAGTCCTTCCACGACGCCTCCTACGGCCACTTGGCCGACGCGGGTTGCCTGGCCGACCACGTCGCGGCGCTGCAGCAGCTGGCCGAGAGCCGGCCCTGGATGGACCTGGACCGGGTGGGCGCCTTCGGCCACTCCGGAGGCGGGTTCGCCGCGGCGCGGGCGATGCTGGACTTCCCCGAGGCGTACAAGGCCGGTGTCGCCCTCTCCGGATACCACGACGCCCGCTTCTTCAACCAGGCTTTCGTGGAGGCCTACGACGGCTCGGGCAACCCCGAGGCCTGGGCCCGTACCTCCAACGTGGACATCGCAGACCGGTTGGCGGGCAAGCTGCTGCTCATCCACGGCGAACTGGACGACCAGGTCCACCCGGACCACACGCTGCGGCTGGCCGACCGGCTCCTCGCCGCCGACAAGGACTTCGAGCTGCTCATCGTGCCGGGGGCCGAGCACATGTTCATCGACTGCCTGGCCTACGTCCGCAAGCACTGCTGGGACTTCCTGGTGCGCGAGCTGATGGGCACGCGGCCACCCGCCTACCGCCCCGCCCCCATCGTCATCGGCCCCGAGTTGCTCGGCGAGCTGTTCGCCTGAGCGCGACACACGGACGAGGTGTTCGCCGAAAAACCCGCCCGAGAGCAACAGCTGCCGCAACACAACCCTTCGGCCGTCCGCCTCATCTTGCTTTTCGGTAACAGCCGAACTGACTTGAAAGCAGGACCACTTGCCCAGCGCGACCTCTCCCCTCGTACGGCGTGGTGCGGCCGTCGCTGCCGCTCTCGGGCTCGTTGCTCTCGCGGGGCCGCAGGCGGCCGACGCGGCGTCGGCCGCCACGGGGCCCGCGGCCCTCCACTGGTCCACCTGCCCCGCAGGCTCCGACGCACCTCGCGGTACCTACTGCTCCACCCTCCGAGTGCCCCTCGACCACTCCAAGCCGAACGGCCGGCAGATCAAGCTCACCTTGTCGATGGCCGGCGACGTCAACGCCCCGCGTACCCTCGTGGTCAACCCGGGCGGTCCGGGTGAATCGGGTATCGGTACGGCGAAGTTGGTGTGGAGTTCGCTGCCCCAGGGTGTCGCCATGCGGTACAACGTGGTCAGTTTCGACCCGCGCGGCGTCGGTGCCAGCACCCCGGTCTCCTGCGGGGACACAAGGAAACTGATCAAGCATCCGGCCGCGCCGTACACGCCCGCGACGGATGCGCAGGAGCAGGCGCGACGCACCGTGGCGCGCAAGATCGCCGAGCAGTGCCGAGCGAACTCCCGTGACCTGCTGCCGTACATCACCACCGAGAACGCGGCCCGCGACATGGACCGGATCCGTGCCGCGTTCCACCGGGACAAGCTGGACTACCTCGGGTATTCGTACGGCACGAAGCTCGGCGCCACCTACGCGACGCTGTTCCCTTCGCACACCGGCCGCATGATCCTGGACAGCGTCGTCGATCCGACCGTCACCACCTATGCCTCGCAGTACGAGCAGGATCCGGCGCTCCAGCACCGGGCCGGCCAGTTCTTCGCGTGGGGGGCGAAGAAGGACGGTACGTACCACCTGGGCGCCAGTGCCGCGAAGGTGTCAGCCGCGTGGAACGCCGTCCGCAAGCAACTGGACGCTCGCCCCGCCGGGGGCAGGGCCGGCAGTGCCGAGCTCGACGATCTGCTGGCCTCCGCCATGTACACCGATCTGGACTGGGGCAACGTGGCCCAGGCCGTCTCGGATTACCGGCGCGGGGATGCGAGCACGCTGCTCGGCGCGACGGACCAGCTCGCCTTCGGCGGCGTGGACCCGGCCCAGCTCGCCTACAACTGCGTGGACGACGCGTGGCCCCGCGACTGGGCTACGTGGCACCGGGACACGACGGCGTCGGCCCCTGACGCTCCGCTGTTCGCCTGGCTGAACACCTGGTACAGCGCACCGTGCGCGTTCTGGGAAGCGCCGGCAGCACGGCCCGTGAAGATCGGCTCGGCGAAGGTGCCGCCCGTCCTGCTGCTCCAGGCGAAGGACGACCCGGCGACCCCGGTCGTGGGCGCGCGGCGCATGCATCAGGCACTGGCCGGTTCCCGCCTGGTCGTCGCCGGAGGCGGCAATCACGGCCAATACCTGTTCGACGGGAACACCTGCATGGACCAACACGCCAGCCACTATCTGCTCACCGGACGCCTCCCGGCCGACGACGCCACGTGCCCTGCGGCCCTGGCACCGTGAGCGGAACCGGTGACGGTCGCGGCTGACGACCGCCACTGAGCCCCCAGGGCCGACCGGCCTGACGGTCGGCGGCTCCTCAGGTCGACGGCACTCGGCATTTCGCCCCCCGCCGTTGCACGCCCGATCCTTGCGCAGCCCTGAACACCCAGCAAGGCCACGGGCCGAGCCGGCACGTCGAACGGCAGACACTCCTCGCCCGGGACGCCTATGGCACCCACCATCAGGCCCCGGGTACCAAGGTTCCCGACATCAGCCGACTGGCGTGGGAATACTGGCCGGCCGCGGGTCCGGGCCAAGAGGTCCTCGGCGCTCTTCCCGGCCGCCGCGTCCTGGACCTCGGTTCGGGGATCGGCAAGTTCCCCGCCTACCTCGCACGCAGGGGCGCCCGCGTCGATGCCGTCGAAAGCGCCCGCGCCCAGCACGAGCGCGCCGTCGCCCGCTGCAGCGGCCGGACTGGCCCCGACCCGCTGCTCCTTGCGCACCCGCGTTGGCGTGCAACGTCTTCTCCATCGAGGCGCTGCCGGCGAACAGCGCCACACCACATGGGCGCGTGATGTGCTCGTCGTCCCAGTCGAGGCCCACCGGCCTCACACGGCGCGGTTGCGGCGTGTGCGTGGGGCTTGACCCCGGGCGCTCCCGGTGTGTGACGGGCCGGAAATTCGATCTTCCTACGGTGCTGGTCGTAGGGTTGCCCGCCGTCGGCGGGACACCCCGGCACGGTACACGCGCGGCGGGTGGGGGTTCGGTGGCAGCCGGCTCGACGGACGGCAGCGTCCGCACGGTCTGCTCGTACTGCGGGGTGGGCTGCGGGATCGTGCTCGACATCTCGCGGAACCCGGCCGACGGGCGGCGGCGTGCGGCGAAGGCCTCCGGTGACAAGGCGCACCCCGCCAACTTCGGCCGCCTGTGCACCAAGGCCGCCGAGCAGTGGCTTCCTCCTCGCCGTTGAACTGCTGCAGGTCGGCCTCGAAGTTGGCGCACACCTCCCGCATGATCTCTTCGCAGTGCGTCAGCATGGCGTCGGTCATGGCCTTGCGTCGGTATTTCGTGACGAAAACCAAGTGGACGTGCAGGTTGCAGACAACGTGACGGCCGGTGCGCACGGCGGGATTCGGGTTCCAGCGTGGTGCCATGAACCACGTATGTATGGTGATCGCTATGCGGCTCAGGTACGGGTTCCGCCTCTACCCGAGCGCCGGTCAGCGCACCGCGCTGGCAAGGGCGTTCGGGTGCGCTCGGGTGGTCTTCAACGACGCGTTGCGCGTCCGCGAGGACGCCCGTGCCGCCGGGCTCCCGTTCGTCACCTTGGCCGAGTTGTCCAAGCGACTGGCCGCGTCGAAGAAGATGCCGCAGCGGGCGTGGCTCGGTGAGGTGTCCTCGGTGATCCTCCAGCAGTCCCTTCGGGACCTGGACGCCGCGTACCGGAACTTCTTCGACGGCCTCAAGGGCAAGCGCCCGAAGATGGGGGCGCCCCGGTTCAAGTCCAAGCGGGACATGCGGCAGGCGATCCGCTTCACCGCGAACGCCGGATGGAAGATCACCCACGGCGGAAAGCTGCGCCTGCCCAAGGTCGGCGACGTGCCGGTGAAGTGGTCGCGTACCCTGCCGTCCGTCCCCACCACCGTGACCGTGATCAAAGACAGCG